>NZ_JBFUIN010000080.1:0-11798 GCF_056401855.1 Bacillus sp. P4_D3 | reverse complement strand
TAACTGTGGATTTGAAATGTACGACTTTATTTCAAATCCACAGTTATGGGAGAATTAGGATTAGCTTACCTAGGATGTAAACTTTTTTCAAAACGGTTCGTAAGAAACAAAAAAAAGCTTGTGATTATTTATCAAGCAAGCTTTTTTATCAAACTTTATTTAAAAATTACACATTGTATGCTTTGGTACTACTTATGGTTTAACAGGTGAAGAATCAGTTAGAACATCTACTTCTGCTATAGAAGCATATCCATTCTTTCCGTTCGTTACCTCCACTTTTACATATTTAGCGGAAACAGATTCAAATGTTGCAAATTCTTTCCCTCTATTACTTTCCCATGTTCCAGAAGTTACTTTTTGATAGTTACTACCATCCATGCTTGTATAAATATTATAGTTTAAAATACGGCCATTATTCGAACCATCTTGACGCGGGAGACACGCTACTTGAGTAATCGTTTTCGTTTCACCAAGATCTAACGTTAAGTTGTATGGATATTGATTTTTTGTGCTCCATTTACTATGCCAAATTGTGTTTGGATTGTCATCAATTGCATTACTAGCTGGATCATGCCATGATTCCTCGCTGTTTGCACTTGCTTTCATTATTTTTTTAGACAATATAGCTAGTGGTTTAACAGGTTTAGCATCCGTCGATTCCCATATAGGGGCAATTAATGTTGGATTATTTAAAGCTTCTACTTTTTGTCTCGTTTCTTGTGATGCTTTCAGCCCCCATTGATCAAAAAATGGAAGTAAATTTTGTTTCGCTACTTTTGATGTATTATAAATAAATGCTTGCCTTTTCTCTTCATCCGATTTTGGAAGTTGATCTTCTGGTAACTCTCGATATAGTTTATGAAGGTTCGGATAAAAATCTTCACCGTATGCTAGATTAAGTTGCCAAAGCATAACAAGTTTCACAAACAAGTCGTCAATGTTTTTATATTCTTTATCTGTTTGTTTTAAGTATGAAAAGGCTTTATCGTAATCACCTGATTTTTCTAAACGCGTCGGTTGATTCGGGAATAATTGCTTTTGTGCAGCTAAAGAATATATATTAGTAGTTACGTCAACCATACCGTGAAGGTCAGTCCACGTTAAAGGATTTATTTCTCTTGTGTGTCCTGCTTCATGCATTTGTCCCCAACTAAATTTATTTACATTTAAAGCACTTTCGATTGCGTTACCGGCAGTAGTAAATACGGCTCCATCCCAACCTGCATACATGCCCCAATCTGATTTGTTAGGATTTTCTACAAAAGCCCAAATGCGACGAGTCGAACGATGTAAAGGATTCGGATCTTTTTCAGATAACCCTGATATCTTATCTTGTGCTCGAATCATTTCATCATATTTTTTTAATAGAGGAACAGGATCTTGATCCACAATATATTTCTTGGCACTATCCTGCGTAACAGTAAGTACTGCTTTTTCTGATTTCAATTGTACCGCATGTGCATCTGGATACTTGTTCATCATCGCAATCCAGTCTTCTTTCGTATGCTTCCCTAGTTCAAAGAATGGAACAGGGCTCCCGCCTTGTGTTACTTTCACCTTAACTGTTCCTTTATCTTGAGGGTTATCAAATCCTAATAAACCACCGTTTGGAGAGGAGATGGTATTAGAACCAGGAGATAGATTAACTTCTTTTCCCCATTCTTTATCATATTGATGCGTCCCAATAATCGCTCTAATCTTTTGCGTTCCCGACACTTCAATTGTAACTTGTTCATTCGGTTTTACATAGATTCCTGTTGGCATATAGCTTTTTTGCTCACTTCTTCTTTCTCTTTTTGCTTCACTACTAAAACTTCCTGTACCCGGAAGTTCAAACTCCCTCTGTTCATATTGGTTTGTAGTCTGTGCAGCAACCGTTTCAGCTTGAACTGTTAAGCTATTTGTTATAGTAGGTGTAAATAGTGTGGTTGCTAAAATAGTAGATGTCGCAAGTACTTTCATCGATTTTTGAAACATAAAATGATTCCTTTTCTGCATATAAATCATCCTTTCCTTTTCAATTGGTTCCATTAAAGTCCTTTCGCTGAATGAATGTAATTGATTTCGATTTCCTGTTGATTTATTTTTTGAAAATTAAGAAATAATCGCACGTAAATCTTCCTATAGTTTGATAAATATAAAACATACCCAAAGAAAGAAATCACCATCCGTGTTCAGAATAAATAATTACGAAAGGTAGGATATGGGAATGGAACGAACCCATTTCCTTTTTTCTTATTACTAAGAATTTAACATCGAACAGGTTGTATAGCAATCAAAAATAGACAATTTCATCTATTTTTCGACATTTTTTGTCACCTTACTAAAATAGTAGTCTCACGTCTATCAACCAAAAAGTTTGAAATCAGTAAAGCGAAAAATGAGGTTCTGCTGCAAAGTTTTTTAACACATAAAGATATGAGAAAATTGAGGTCCAATTTTATGAAAACATTAATATATTCTGTAATTCGTTATACGCCGAAAAGATGGAGTCTATTTTCACAAAAAATGAGGTATAATTTTTGTTGAAGAGCAATCTGTAAGTCCCAGTAAAATATGTGGTAATTTTAAATGGGATATGCAATACATATTCGAAAAGAGATACTGCACTAATAATAGTGTTCTTATCTCTTTTTTACTTATATTATGTAGGAATTAATTGAAGGGAAATTCAGCCTCTAAAAGGATGTTCCGTCTAACTTTTTCAATTTCATGTTTACTATATAGTTTTTATATAACAAGAAAAAAGTAGGGGAAAGAAGCGCAAATAACAATTTCCTAATGAAGAATTGGTAGAAAGATTCCTTGTTTCACAACTCGTTGTCACTTAGGTTTAGATCAAGCTCGATTAGAACTAACAGCTATGTTTGAAGATAAAAAATAAAGAACCCTCTCCTCTGCAAGAAAAGGAATTCTTTATTTACACAAAAATATTGACGGTACCTGAAGTAGTACATCTCTATAAAAGAAACATACAACCTTACCAACAAATACAAGGTTGTATGTTCTTAATATCATTTACATGTATTCAGGAGCAATCCTGTCCTTTTTGTACAGTACCTTCTATTGGTTGTCCTATTTGTACAATCGGTCCGTTTTGTACAATCTTAGCACCTTCATATAATTTATCTGCATAATTTTTAAGGTCCTGCCAGCTATCCTTCGCTATCTTCAGATCTATTTTTAATAAAGCAAGCCTGTCTGGGTTAATGTTATCAACATTTTTTAGTAAAGAATCATATTTTGATCCTATTGTATGCCACTGATTCGATATATTTTGTAGCGCATCAATAGCTGTATCAATTGTTGCAGTCATAAGTTCCGTTTTATTTTTGGCATCTGTCAAAATAACTAATTCTGCCTCTGCTCCAGAAATTCTGGACTTTAATTGTTCTATTTCTTGCTGTGCAGATGCGATATTCTTGTCAGCAGTGACAATCAATGGTATACCAACTGGAGGCATTAATACAGCTGCAGCTATATAGCCACCACGTTTATCATAGTTTTCTTTAATTATATTATTATAATTATTGATTTGTTGTTGTAGAAGTGGAATACCGGCGTTCGTACTTTCTAAAATAGAGATCAATTGATTTGAATCAGCTTTAAAACTTCTTGTATCTTCGGCCATTTTATTTCGGAATGTTTTCAACTTTTCTAGTAGTCCATCCACTTCTTGACTATCTTTCAAGATATTATTATATAATTTCTCCAGTTCATTTTTAAATGCCACTGTATCTTTTTGATCCAAAGCAGCTAGTAATTGATTATAACTCGCTTGAAAGGTATCATTATAACTTACAATATTCTGATTCGTTTTCATCATATGAGGCTTTAGATCATCAAACCAATATATTGCATTCGTTTGCGCATCATTTTGATGCTGAATCATGTTTGCTTGTAAATCACCATTTATAGAACTTATTTTACTTAAATCTGTCCGTTGTTGATTAATGATTGTTAGAGCATATGAATCAATTGTAAGGATACTTGCCCCCATTTTCTCCATTACTTCTTTATATTTATCAGGACCAAGAGAATAGCTCTTACTATCTTCTTGCTGTTGGGACACACTATTTTGTACAGCTCGTTCTGCTGCAAAAGTATGAAGAGGGATTACATTACTCGCTGCCATTCCAGTAATGATCGTTGATAATATAACTTTCTTATACAATTTTTTGTTCACCTTTTTCACCTATTCTCTCAAATGTATCTTATTAAATTCATAAGCTTCTATTCTTTACTTCAAATGAATTACGATGATTGCAAATAAAATAACATATTAAAATAGAGGTTTTCATACTTTCTTATTTTATAATCTTTATCAAGTTTCATAACTATATAGGAAATCTCCTGCTCAAACTTGAACAGGAGACTCATATTATGTGTTCTTCAAAAGGGAAAGTCAGTATATTATATTTTTCATTACTTCGGAAATTTCTTGAAGTAATACTATTTTTTCTCTTCTACGAATTTAATCTCAGTAGTTTGAATGTTTTCAGCATACTTGTTAACCTGTTCCCAGCTACGTTTAGCTATATTCAGATCTGCTTTTAATAAAGTAAGCTTGTCTGGGTTAATTCTGTCAACATTGTCATTCAATGATTTATATTTTGCCCCCATTGTCTGCCACTGATTCTTTACATTTTCAAGAGCAGTAATAGCTGCATCAATTGTTTCTGTTAAATTATTAGTATTATTTTTCAAGAGCGTTAACTTACCTACCTGTTGTTGCGCAGTTGAAATATTTTTTGATAGGTTTATAATCTCATCTTGTGCTGTCTTTATCTGCTGCTGCGATGTAGTAACTCCGTATATCCCGCCGCCTAATGCACCTGCACCAATAGGCGCAAAGATAATTGTAGCAGTTAAGTATGCACCGAGAGCAGTTGCAACCGACGATGCAATATAAACTTTATTATTCTCATCAATTAATGTTTGATTTGTTTCGATTTGTTTCTGCATCAATGGAATTCCAGCGTCTTGACCAGATAAAATATCTGTGATTTTGTTAGCATCAGTTTTTAAATTTTGTGTATCCAGTTCTAATTTGCCGCGAAAGACTTTCAAATCTTGCACTAACCTGTCCACTGCACCTTTATTCTCTGAAATACTATCATCTAAACTTGTAAGCACAGCTTTTAGCGTTTCTTTGTCATTATTATTTGCAGCTTCTACCAAAACATCATAATAATTTTGAAATTGTGTATTATAATTGATAATATTTTGATTCGTTTGGATTATTTGCGGTTTCAAACCATCTAACCATTGTTTTGCATTTGTTTTAGAAGCATCGTGGTTGTCCTTAATGCTTGTTTGTAAATCATTGTTAATTACAGTTAAACCATCAAAATTAACATTTGCTTGTTTAACAATAGTTAAAGCATACAGGTCCATTACCAACATATTGGATCCAGTTTTCTCTAGCGCATCTTTAAGCCCTTCTGGTCCAAGTGAATACTCAGGGTAGTTATTTTCTGCATCTGCATAAATAGGTGCTGGTTTTGTTGTATTTTCCGCTGCCGAGGCATATGATGGCGTAATGCTACCCGCTGCGATTGTTGCAATTAATGTAGATAAAGCCATTACTTTATAAGGTTTTTTCATAATGTTCATATCTCCTTATATTATATTATTAAGAATTATTTTCTTCATTCTACTATTTTGCCTCTGTTACTTTTATGTTTGTAACACTATTTTCATATTCCGTTGTTTGTTTATTCAATTCATCCGTAAACGTTTTGAGTTCTTTTAATTGTGTTTGTAATGCATGAGAATCTATTTTCGCATCAGTACTAAGACTTCTCTTCATTTGAATCATTGTGTCATTAAAGATGTCCCAACTACTTACTAGCTTGTCAAAACTCTCAATTTGCTTTTTAACTACTCTTGTAAAGTTATTTAACTGTAGATCAATAAGTGTCATTTGAGTTGCTTGCACTTCAATTTTCGATAATTTTTGTAGCAATAGAATTTTTTGTTGTTGCTTCTGACGAACATCATTATTCAATTTTGTTACTTCATCATTTTGGACTTGTCCAACTTGGTTATAAATCACTTCCAAGTTAGACGTGTCTAAAGTATGATCCTTACCTGCGTCTTTCCAAATATCAATAACCGACTTTCCAATATTTATAGAACCTTTTACATTTTCTTTTGGTAGAGCTAGAAGTTTTGTATAATCATCTTGAATGTTTTCCTCAAGTTGTCTAATTTCCGTTCTTGATTTTTCAATTTCTCCGCCTGAACTCTTATAACCTTCAATCGCTCTGCTAACTTTACTAGAAAAGCTCTTACTATCTTCAACCAAGTCATTTTTATAATTGTTTAAGTCTACTGAAGTTCCTTTCATATCATACTGAATTGCTTGCATTTGATCTTGAAGTGCATTAAAAGTACTTACAAAGTCTTCTTTTGCTTGCGAATCGTCATTCATTTTTTCAGCTAGTTCAACCAATATATCATAATAATTTGTAAATCTTGTCCCAAAATCCTGCATGTCTTGATTTACATTGAATAGTTTTGGATTATATGTATCCAGCCAGTCTTGAACATGGTTTCTTGCAGTACCTTGATCAGTTGTTATTCCAGGTATAGCAGTTACTTCAAGGTTTGGTTGCTTTAATATGATTAGCCCATATCCTTGAATTAATGGCGTCTGTGATCCTAATGTCTTAATCGAATCTGATAACCTATTCATAGCAACTTGATTTTGACTACTTGTTAGTTGTGAATAAGTTGTTTTACTTTCTGCAAAAGTATTTACAGGTAAGAAGCAACTTGTAGATACTGCTGTAACTAATAACCCTGCGACTAACGTTTTTTTCATGGTAACTCCTCCTATTAATTGGTGTTTTTTGATAAAATAGTTGGACTAAATTTTAAAGGTTTAATTTTTATTTATATGAAATCTAGCCTTGCAACTATTTATGCTTTGATTAGCTTTCAAATGAATAGTATGATATTCATTTGAAAGCTGGAGCTGCTTCACTTGCAGGAAGCCCAGATAGATTGAATCGTTGCTCCTATCATTAATCCTGCCATGACTTTTTGATAGCGTTTTCACAAGATCCCTACAAGATTACAAAAAATGAAATTATGCTTGTACATTGCTTATACTTTTACCTCGGAATAAAATAAGATCATTTTTGCTATGTAGAGACTTAGAATGCTATTTTTTATAAATGTGATACTTTTGTGATTTTAGATTGTTTCTAAAATTAATTAACTGAGTATTGAGAAAATTAATCCGACATAATGTTACTTGCAACTTCACTGCACTTTTTATTCGTATAATCTTCTCCTTTCTTAGTGGTCGTACCAATTACACCTTTATTAAAACATTAAATTTTTAATGCGTAAATAGTAGAATTTTGTCGAATAAATCCGAAAATTCTACTATTGAGCGTTAGTTCCGCTGGCAATATTATCCTGATAAAATTACTATTTAATCCTATTTATATTCAATCTTATTCAATTAATTATAATTATTATAAGTTGATATATACATTAAAAAGATAGTTAATTTAGCTCACAAGAAAAAATGCAATGTGATTTAATTATATTAAAATAATTCAATCACATCCTGCATACTCATTACCTTTATTTGTATATGTATAATTGCATGATTATATAAGGACTTAAATAAGATGTGTTCTTATAAATAACTAGCTGTAGAGAAAGAAAAATTTTTATTTAGGGTCTACTTAAAACCCTTAAGTTGATGGGCATGGGGCCACACCCCCGTAGGGAGAATTGAGGGAGGACAGACTCTAGTATGTAGTGCAATGGACACTGGGATTTTTACAGAAACTGAAGGAACTATTACCTATAAAGGTCCTGACATTGAGCTGAAAGCATACTGGGATAATCCTTTTGTGGGTTCAAACGAGTGTGACTTACAATTAACAGGCCCTAATGCAGAATATTATTCCATTTTCCATGCTTGCGGTTCTGGTGACACCAATGCGCATATGCGGTACCAAATATATCCAAAAACAAATTAATTTTAAAATAACAACTCAACTTTCAAACCTAAACATTTGCAAAATGAAAGCCTTTCAGCGGAGACACTATTTCACACACAATCCGCAAGAGTACAAACAGCGTATTCTGGTGGATTGCAATGAAGAACGCATTCGGTATTAAGAGGGGGCAAGAACATGTTTTGGTGTAGACTCTAAAATAAACAAGTTTAAATAACAACTTCCTCTTTCTAAAATTATGTAAAAAAGTTAGCACGAATCTAGCTTTTTCTTTTTTGATCACGGGTGTTCTCATGTCTTTATTCATCATGTTTTGAATGTATACTTTTGCTAGTGTTTTTGAAGAAAATAGATGAAGTGAAATAAAGTCAATGAAATCAACAAAACAAATGTAAACTAATGGCTAAAAGTTTACATTCGGGTTTTGAATCATTTATAGCTCATTTTGTAATAAATTTCTCAATATTGATATAGATTCTAAATATGGGTTTTATATCGAAAATTAACAAAAAATATAATATTATAAAAATTAAGATGGTCTGTGTCACTTGTTTTTCCCTTATGCTTAAGATAAGATCATCCTCTCCGATCTTATCTTTTTTTTGTGGATTTATAATACGAAAAAAGAATCCTTATAACAAGGATTCTGCAACAGGTAATAAAAAATGTAGATAATAAAAAAATTACTTATATTATGGTTTATATGGTGAATCTTTTTTTGATATATGACATTTTCTTTTATTTATTATTATCAACTGCTAATAAGTGAAAATTAATTAACGCTTGGTCTACACTATCAATAAGTTCATATATTAATTTAGAGTTCTCTATAATTGCATGAAATACTTCAAAATCCATTACTTCTTTATATTCTGATGGTAAAAAATTTTGAGTTGTAAGAAGATGAAAGTGATCCTGACGTGATTTATAAACCTTCTTAAAAGCTGAATGACTTAAAATACGATTGCATATTTTCATTGGTGGAAGACTAGTTAAAAATCCTTCATTTAAGCGCACATACTCAATGGTGCCTTCAAAAGTTTTTCTTTTTGGTTCAGCTTCGAAAAATTCTTGAATCACAATGGCTAATTTATCGTATGCAGAGTATACACGAAGTAATGAACTTAGCAAGAAGTATCTGTAATTCAGTCCTTCAAAATAAAGCCAGTATTTATCTGGATCATTATAGCGTTCTATACTAATGGTATACATTTCAAGCATTTGGGCAAGACTTCGAGCAGATTCATGTAATCTGACTGTTACATCAAATAAACGAAAGTATAGTAATTCAATAGGTGGAGCTGAATATTTAATATTCCAACTAAGTGCTTCTTTTAATCTCGCCTCGTATTTAAATAGAGAATTTATAGATTTCTCTTGGAACAGTTCCACGTCCTTAAGATTTACTTTTTTCTGAACCTGAACACTTTTCTTTTTGTATAATTTTTTATTTGCTACGGGTAACTTGAACTGAAAATCATTAACGAATTTTTCTGAAACAATTCGCATACTTTTTTGAAATAAGTCGATACAATCCTCAATGCATTTATATAATGAACTACAGTGATGCGATAATGCCAATACAATGTTAGATATGTCAGAAATGCTTTTCCCGGATTCGTAAGATAACTTGTGATCATAACTTTTTCTAGTATCATCAATTTGTTTAAACAGGCCTTTACTCTTCAAGGAATATAGCTCCTTGAAAGTTGTTGTTTTTTTATAATCGGTTTTACCTAACTTTTTTGAAAGATGCAATAATGTGTTCTTTTTCTTATTTTCGTTTAATTCAATACCGAAATAAATTGCGTGAAACCGTATTACTTTCTCCCAAGCTCCAATTACCTTATAAACAGCATTTCTTTGAAAAAAACGATCGGAGAAAAATCTTCTATCTACTGATTCAAAGAGATCACAGTACATAATACATTCAAAACTTGCCTCGTATGCAAAACGATGGATTTCTTCCACCATTGAAAACATATATTTGCGTAATTCAATTGACCCACTAAATAGTTTACTTTTAGTCTGTTTAGAAATATCATCAATGAGCTCCCGTTCAGAATGAGCAACTGCGTCTAACATTGTATTAATTTCTTGATTTTTTTGTATGTTACCTAAAGATTCCTTTCGTATATCCGAAAGGAGTTTCAACTGTTTATCTTTACATGCTTCACAGCAATGGTTAATAGTACTATCATTTCTAGGAATGATAGGCGTAATAGGTTTTAAACAACATAAGCATTTAGTTAATGGCTCCATAGGTTTCTTCTCCTTGTCTATAAAAAATCAATTATCTCTTTTTACCAGCAAAACGAATATATAACTATCGTATCACATTTAAAATGAAATACTGCACTAGGGGGTATCGCCAGCATTTCGGAAAAAACCCACGCTAAGAGTATGCAAGATTTTATACAGTTTTTCGGTTAATCGGGTAACAAACGAGAACCCTAAAACCGCGCCAGGATAGGAATGTATAAAAAAATGGATAGAGTCATAGAAAAAGAAAAAAGCGGATTCCTTGTGAGAGTAGGGATCCGCCTTTTCTTTGCTACCGATAATGAGATGTTATGTTAACTGAGCATGTATATGATATTCGGTTTGCTTGCACCATTGTATTTGCCGCCTAAATCAGTCGTCCATAAAATAGCTCTTACTCTTTATTTTATTAAAAAAATTCTTCGCACAATGAAATGGAACAAAAGGTTACAAAAATAGATGAAATTGTAACCTTTTGTAACACGAATATGCACAGATGCATATTCGTGTTAGGTAGTATTCTTATATACTAATAAATGTAAAAATATAAAAATAAAAAGGGTGGTTATAAGAATGGGATTAAAAAGTAAATTTTTATGTACTTCATTGGCGTTATCTATAGGGATTGGTTTTGTGATGCCTAGTTTTTCTGTATCTGCTGAAACCCCAAAAGTATCAGTTCAATCATTAGAGGAAGAAAAACAAATAAATGAATTAGCTGAGCAATTAAAATTTTTAAATGAAGAAGCACTAGTAATTCAAAATGGAGAAAAAGTTTTTGATTTTAATAAAATTGAAAATAAATATGGCGCCGACTATGCTAATAATTTAAAAAATGATATTACTATGATTGAAGAAATAAACGCTGATAAAGCTAAAAATCCATTTAATAGATATAAACGAAGTGCATGGACAGATTGTATGGTTGATGCTATAAAAGATCATTTTGGAGTAGCAGCTGTTACAGCAGCTCTTGAAGGTGGATTGTGGGCATATCTTGAAAAAAAAGCTTATAAAGAAGCAGCTAAATTATTAGTTAAGTTTGCTATCGGTTCGAATGCTGTTGGTTTAGCAGGAACTCTTGTTTATTATGGCGGTAAATGTACTTATCAATATGGTTGATATAGTTATATTTTAAAAGGAGGTTTGAATTATGAATGTCCATAAACTTTTGTATGTAATGGTATATTTAGTTACTCCTTTCACATATTTCACAGTATCTGTTATCTGGGGAAAGTTTATTTTAGAAAAACCTATGTGGGATAATTTATCAGATAATTTATCAATCGTGGGGATATATTATTTTCTTGTAAGTATTTTTTGGTTAGTAAACATGAAAACTATTGATACAGTAACAGAAGAAATAAAGAATAATAAAAAATGAACAAAAAAAGGGCTTTAATAAAGCTCTTTTTTTGTTCATTTTTTATTATAAATTCAGTACTGATTAATATTTTTATGGCTATTATGTATGTTTTTGTATGGATAGGACAAAAGATATAAACTCTTTTTAAAATAGATTATCTTTAGATTATCTAACTTCCAATAACG
>NZ_JBFUIN010000079.1:0-11915 GCF_056401855.1 Bacillus sp. P4_D3 | reverse complement strand
GAGTATGCCTCTTTTATTCTTTATATTAGAGCCAGATGGTGAAATGTTATTTCCGATGAGCTGTCTATTTATAACTCTTTCCTCCGTTATGACGTTAATCTTTATGGATGAAAGGAATAAAAGTGACATTATTATAAATAGTTTACCGTTAAGCAGAAAGGATATCATTATTGCTAGATATATTTCCTGTGCAATATTCATTGTAGGGGGCATGGTTTCCACTATGCTAGTTGTTTTTCTTATAAGAGGTATCGCTGTTATTGATGATATCGGTGCATACCATCCTAATTTGTATATTGAAATTCCATGGTATGGAGTAGTAAATGGGGCTGTTTACGCTTTGGTTTTTGTTGCGGCATTTTTTCCTAGTTATTACGGAACGAAATCAAAGATAGCAAGAAGTATATTGTCAGGAGCATCGATGGCAGTAGGTGGAATTGCATGGATATTTATAGGGGATGGGCTGAACGAAACAGCACCATCATTCATTAATTGGATTATGAATCCATCACATCTTGGCGTATTTATAGTTGGAGGAATTATATTGGCTAGTGTATATATCGCTTCTATGTTTCTAACAATTAAAATTTATGGATCGCGTGATTTATAGAGAGGGGAATTTGTATGAAACAGTTGATTTTGAAGGAGTTTTTCTTACAAAGAAAAATGTTTCTTATCTATTTAATCTTGCCAATATACGGAGCATTCCAAAGCTCTATAGAACCATTTCAATTGGCGTATGTTTGTTTTGTTATATGTCTTTCGATGATTTCAATTTCTTTATCAGTTGAAGAAAAAAATAACACAGAAAAAATATTAGTGAGTTTACCTTTTACTAGAAGAGACATTGTTATTGCGAAATACATGACTATTGTATTTTTTATTGCATGTAGTCTAGTTGTTACATTTGTTTTCTTTGTACTACCTGTATTTGTATTAAGAGAAAATATAAATATTMCGTGGTATGCATTATTTATAGCTATTTTCTTTTCCGTTCTTTATGCTGTTATGATTCTCCCCATAAAATATAGTGGGGATAAGCGAACGGTTACTTTCCTTGGAGTAGTTATATTTTTTCTTCTAATAGGTTTGTTAGGGTTTATGTGCAATATATTTGCTGATGAAAGGCTTCTGTTAATGTTTTTTCAATCTTCAGATGTGATGCTAGTTATAAGTATTTTAAGTATAGTGGCATGTTTAAGTTATTTCATCTCAATGCTTTTTTCAATTGCGATTTTTAAAGAGAAGGAGCTTTAAAAATTGTATATTTGATTAATAAGAAAAAAATGTTTAATGTTGCRAGATGCGACTAGGAGGTGTAACAAATAATCAAGCAACTAGTTTTAAAAGATATGATGTTGCAAAGAAAGTTAGGGTTTGTTTACCTAATATGTTTGCTTTTCCTTGTCATTGTTGATTTTCGTAGTGATAGTTTTCTGATGACATTTAGCATGTTTATACCTATTCTTGGCATGATGCTTTCAATGAGTTATGAGGATAAAAATAAAAGTGAAATGATAATAAATAGTTTACCGTTTCAGCGTAAAGAAATTGTCATAGCAAAATACATATTTGTAAGTATTTTAGTTGCTTTAGGTGGGGTTTTCCCATTTACTGTTAGTTTAATACAGTTGCAAAACGAAAATACAACTGTATTTATGCTATGGGGAGCGATTCTTGGAGGAATAACAGGTGGCTTTGTTTATAGCATAATCGTACTTCCGATTGAATTTTCAGTAGGGTATAGCAGTGCCAAACAAATTGCTCCTTTTATCGGAATTGCATTTGGGTATTTAAGTGGACTGATTGTAAGTAACGTATGGTTAGGTGTAGAAAATGCTTGGAACACTAGTATATTCATAAATATTTGTTTTATAGCAGGGCTGCTTCTTTTATATGTCATGTCGATGGTACTTTCAATTAATTTGTATAATGAGCGTGATTTGTGAGGGGGGGAATGTTGTTGAAACAACTAATTTTAAAAGATTTCATCGTCCAATGGAAATTTTTAATTTGGTACATACTGTATCCTATTTTCTTTTATATGGCTTTAACAGATACGAAAAATTTATTCATAATTATGGCAGTAATTGTTACAGTCGGGGCAACAGTAAAAATATTTGAAGCAGATAGTAAAAATGAGAGTGAAGTTATATTGAATAGTTTGCCAATATTGAGAAAACAAATTGTGTTTGCGAAATATATAGTAGCAATTATTATTCTTTTCATAAGTGTAACGATTGGTTGTTTCACGATGGGAATGAAGAATGGAGCTAATGTATTTGAATTTATTGAAACGACAGTGGTTGCTAGTATTAGCTTTACTTTAGTGTATTTAAGCTTTGTTTTACCGATATCATTTTGGCTAGCATATAAAAAAACTGTTTTTATTACGATATTCATATTTATAGCACCGATTGTTATTGTAGAGACGTTCTTTCAAATCAACCTGGAACAAATTCAACTATATAATAGCTTATTATTCGGGGGTTCAATATGCATGTTAATAGTATCGGTCTTCGTTTCAGTAAAAGTATATGAAAAAAGAGAATTTTAAAAGGTGCCTCATGAAAGGCACCTTCTTCAATAATGACAATATGAAAGCAGCAGTTTATAAACAGAAACGCTATTCGGCAAATCTTTCGGAGTATGTAATATAAAGCTGAAAACGATGATGAGAATGAGAAAGAGAAAAAATAAAAATAGGATCTGCTTATGTATAGAATTTTGCATAGGATCCACTCCTTTTTTAGGTAGTATGTCCAAAAGAAAGGAGGGTATGAAAATTTTAGGAGGGAGAATGATGAAAAAAAGAAAATGGTTGTATAGAATAGGGGTACTTTTATGCTCAATTGGTCTCATATTAGCAAATTTTTATTCGGATATACCACCGCTATTTCCTAGTTTGCATAAAGGGATTGGTATGAGTGTTGTCATAGTTGGTCTGCTTTGTCTTATCGTATCAAATTTCTATAGAAAATCTAAATAGACAGAAAAAAGGACAGTTACTCTTTTTCAGAAGAACTGTCCTTTTTAAATAACTTATTCCATAGTTTGGTAATACTCCATATAATGATGATTGCAATGGAGGCAATAATTGACCAAACGATAGATGCAATTTCAAGTGCCATGTTAGGAAGGAATGTAAGAATGGATATTACTCTATGAAACAACCAGTCTATTATATGAAAACTTATTTGTAATAGAATGACGATCCCGAGTGTAATCCATGCTAACATTTGTTTTCCTTTTTCTTTCCACATGACATTCACCTCACGTTAGCCTAATAATTTTAAGCCAACAGCGCCGCACAGAATGCAGCTTAAGAAGGCAAGGCGGCGCCAATCCGCTGATTCACGGAAAATAAGAATACCGAGAAGTGCACTTCCGGCAGTTCCGATTCCAGTCCAAATTGCATAAGCAGTTCCCATCGGTAATGTATTCATTGCAAGGGATAAGAAGAAGAAGCTTACGCCGAAGTTAGCGATTAAAATAACTTTTGGTGCCCAGCCCTTCTTTTCAGTGGCTACTTTCATAAAGAGTACACCAACAATTTCACAAATACCAGCTAGAATTAAAAATACCCAAGCCATTTTATGCGGCCTCCTTCGTTTCTTTTTCTTCTGTTACTCGTTTTAAACCAATTACTCCGAAGAAGATTAAACCGATTAATAAAACTTTTACGATAGAGAAAGGTTCTCCGAAGATGAAAATCTCTGTCAGAACGATTCCACCAGCTCCAATTCCTGTAAAGACTGCGTATACAGTGCCGACAGGTAAATCTTTATAAGCTCTAAATAATAAGATGAAACTAATTGTAATTAATAGAGCAACACCAGCCCACTCAAGTGGTGCCTCCGCTTTTTTAAGTCCAATAACCCAAAAGATTTCAATAATACCAGCTATGATTACATAAATCCATGCCATATGTCATTTCTCCTTCCTACCAGTCGTTAGGTAAAGGGCTTAAAAACGACGCATTGCAAAGGAGCAATCCGTCAGTTTGAAAGTCCGCGCCAAAATACTTTCCAAGAAGCTTCTAAACGGGTCTCAAAACGATTTAAACCTGCGTATAGTAGTTCAACCATAAGGCCGTCAAGTAAGCATAAAAAAGCCTCCAAAGCGTCTTTTACTTCAATGTTATGCAGTTCATCTTGTTCGCTTGCTCTTTTAAACACAGGGAATAAAAGTTTTCCGACATTTTCAATGTGTACATTCGCTTTATCAATAATTTGTTCGCGAAATGCATCCGGCGGAAAATAAGAAGTTCGTAACCAAAACATTGATTCTTCACTTTCACCAAATCGTTTTGCATAGCCTTTTAACAAATTTAAGAGCAATTCTTCAGTAGACGATTTGGAAAAATTTTCGATATCGTCTGTGAAGCTCTGCAAATCATTTTGAAGAGCGGATTCTAAGCATGTAAAATATAGCTCTTCTTTTCCTTTAAAGTGTGCGTAAATCGATGGCTTTTTAATCCCAACTTCTTGAGCAATATTTGCTAATGAAGTTCCTTCGTAGCCGTAGCGCGCGAAATGAGAAAGTGCTACAGATTTAATGCGGTTTGCTGTCATTTTCATCCCCTACCTACCGTTCGTTAGGTTAATTATATGAGATGAAAAATATAAAGTCAATAGGTGAAGAGTTGAAAAAAGAGCGCTATAGTTAACGCTCCTTTTTTAGACTGTTTCTCGCTCAATTAAATGGAATGAAAGTTCTTCTGTGCTTCCGATAATTTGCTCGCTTTGCATCTGTTTATGGAATAAAGAAAAGGCATGTGATCCCATTGTGAGCCCGGGATGTTCAATAGTTGAAATTTCTAATGATTTTGAAATTTCATGGTTATCAAATCCCAGGATGGCGAGGTCTTCAGGTATGCGAATGCCATGTTTTTTTGCCTCTGTTAATAAACCAGCAGCAACTTGATCGTTCGCTGTGAAAATAGCGGTTGGGCGATTTTTCATGTTTAAAATACGGTGAAGTATTTTTGCCCCGTCCTGCATCGTATAACATTGATGGAAAATCCAATCAGGGTGAACTGTTTTTCCTTCGTGACGAAGGGTATCGGCGAAAGCTTTTTCACGCTCGATTGAATTAACACTTGTTTTTCTTGCTAAACAAATGCCGATTTTTTCATGACCTTTACTGAGTAAATAGGAAGTACCGAGACGGAAGCCCTCATAATGATCTACATAGACAGATGAAATGAGGGGATGGTTCATTTTTTCACATGAAATAATAGGGGCAAATTTTGCGAACGGTTCAATTTGTTCCCATGAACTCGTGCGAGAGCAAATAATCATCCCGTCAAATTGCTTCATTTTCATCATTTCAAGAACGCGAATTTCTTCAATACTATCGTAATTCGTTTGGCATAAATTAATATGATATCCAGCTGCTAACGCTTCGTTTCCGATTCCTTCAATGATCGTGCTAAAGTACGGAACATTAATGAAAGGTAGCATAACGCCAATCGTATATGTTTTACCTTTTATTAAATGGATAGCATTTATATTTTTTGCATAGTTCAATTCTTCAACTGCATCTAAAACACGCTTACGCTTTTCTTCTTTTACGTAAGGATGATTATTAAGGACACGGGAAACCGTTGATATGGATACACCAGCAGTTTTTGCAATTTGTTTTATATTGGCCATATGTATCACCTCTTTACTTAATTATAAGGGGAAAATAATAAGAATGAAAAAATCTTGACCTGAAAAGCTTTTCACAATCTATGTTATAAGCATGACTTCTGTTATTCGCGTAACCTTTTTATTTGGGCGTAAGAATAGCGAGGTCTTTTTTGTATGTCTGCAAAGGATTTTTGTCAAAATGTGTGAGAATAACGTGGAAAGTTTTCGGAGGAGGTGTTTGATAACGAAGCGAATAGAAGAGAGTATAAACGCTTCGCTCGTTAAGAGAGCGGTATGAAAGGGCGGAAACAAATTGAAAAAAGGAATCATTTGTTTCGTGTTTTCTAGTGTAATACTTAGCTCATGTTCATTTCAGCAAACGATGCAAGAAGAAAAAACATTTGTAGGAACAACAGGAGGGGCTAAGGACCGTGTTACTGATCCGATTCCGCTAAAGGAACTTCCAAAATATTTTCCGGCGAAGTTTAAAGTTCCAACGTTTTTACCTTATGACATTACGAGTGATGTGAAGGGAGAGGTAAGAACGATGGGAAAGAAGAATGCTGTCTTAACGATTAAATATAAGCAACAAGAGAAAGGAAGGCACGATTATATAGAATTAACAGTGGCCAACTTTTCTTACAGTTTTCCATACCTTGTAGAAGAGAATCGATTTCAAGAACAAATGAAATTGAATAATGGAGCACCTGCTTATTTTAAAAATAAGGATGATTACGAGCAAGGGGACGAATTTGCTACGCTTATATGGAAAGAGAAGGGGATTGAATATCAGCTATTATATCGTAATGTAGATGAGAAAGATGAAGATGTGATTAAACAAAATCTACTGTACATTGCGAACAATATGGAATAAAAAAACTAGCTGTATCGTGCAGCTAGTTTTTTGTATGTTATTTCTTTTTAATTTTGCCTGACCAAGATTTAAATCCACCTTTTAATTGGTAGAAATCTGTGTAGCCTTGTTTTTTTAAGTATTGAGCTGCACGACCTGTACGGAAGCCACTTTGGCAATATAAATAAACCGGTTGATCTTGGCGAAGTTCTTTGTGGCGAAGGCGAATTTGTGATAACGGAATGTTACGCGCACCTAAAATATGTCCCGCGTTAAATTCATCTGCTTCGCGAATATCGATAAGCTGTGCTTTACGGTAGCCAGCGCGAAATTCTTCTTCTGAAAGTGTTTTAATTAATTTTTTCTGATAGAAATACATCCATACAGTGTAGCCGATGAATGCTGCAATTGCCGCTAGTATAATAATCAAGTTTGTTGACACGATTCTATCGCTCCCTTTTTTCTTATCCTACTTTCAATATTATAATGCCCATATGTATTTATGCAACAGATTCATTTGTATATAAGAAGAAATTTCGTATTCTTTCACAAATTTTGTCGAATTTGGTAGACTAGAGAATGTGAAAAATAATTGGTTATATGAGGTGCAGGATGGGAAAAGAAAAATGGTGTTATATTAACTCTGGTCAATGTTCACCAGCATTTAATATGGCGTTAGATGAATGTTTATTAAATTGGCAAAGTGAAAAGAAAATGCCACCAACAATTCGTTTTTACGAATGGGAAGTACCAACATTAACAGTCGGGTATTTTCAGCGTGTTGAAAAAGATATAAATATGGATGTAGTTAACGAAAAGAAATATGGATTCGTTCGTCGTCAAACAGGCGGCAGGGGTGTACTACATGACAAAGAATTAACGTACAGTGTTATTGTGTCTGAAGATCATCCGGATATGCCAAAAACAGTTACAGAAGCATACCGCGTTATTTCGCAAGGCTTATTATACGGTTTTAAGGCATTAGGATTAGAAGCGTATTATGCGGTTCCGAAAACAGAAGCGGATCGTGAGAATTTAAAAAATCCGCGTTCAGGAGTATGTTTTGATGCACCATCTTGGTATGAAATTGTAGTTGAAGGAAGAAAAATCGCAGGTAGTGCTCAAACACGTCAAAAAGGTGTTATCTTACAGCACGGTTCTATTCCGTTAGAAATAGATTTAGATGAGTTATACGATCTATTTTTATTCCCGAATGAACGTGTAAAAGAGCGTATGAAAAACATGTTTTCTTCTAAAGCGGTAGCGATTAATGAATTAACAGACCGTACATTTACGATTGAACAGTTAATTCAAGCGTTTGAAACTGGATTTGAAAAAGGTTTAGATATAGAGCTTGTGCCGTATGAACTAACAGAAGAACAGCTTCATGAAGTTCAAACTTTAGCAAAAGAGAAGTATGAACTTCATGAATGGAATTATAAAAAATAAGGAGATGGCGACCGCCATCTCCTTATTTTTATAGTAAATTAAGTACTTTTTCTACTTTGATTCCTTTATCTTGTAAAGAACGAAGGCGATTTACAACGTCCATAATTTCTTTGTCGAATGTAACGCTAATACCTTGGCTTTGTAGCTCTTTTTTTAATCCTTCAATAGAATCATCTATGTCGATGCCAAGCTCGTAATCTTGACAAACTTCAATTGTCTTTTTCACAAGTTTAACATAATTTTCTTGTAGTTTTGTATTTGTTTCAGTCAAAGCAGGTTGCTTCGGTTTTGCAGGAGTAACCGGTGCTGTCTCTTGCTTTGTAACTGGAGTAGGTACTGCTTTTTTCACAGGTGCTGGAGTAGATAGTTCTACAGCTGCTTCAACACTTACTGACTTCGGCGTTGGTACCGGAGTAGGCTTAGGTGTTATAGCGGGTGTTTCTACACGCATAACAGGTTTAGGAGCGGGTGTAACTGCTTTAGGAGCCTCTACAACTACTTCTTTGTTCGGAGTAGCTTCTACAACTGTTTCTTCTTGCTCAGCAGCTTCTTTATTTTCTTTGCTCCACATAACGCGTTCAATTTCTAGAGAAACATTGTTCTTATTCATCGCTGTTAATGTAACTTTACCAACTTCCGCGTTCCCAGTGAAATCAACAATTTTATAAATAACACTCTTGTTCCAATCCACGTTTCCGCTCAAAAATAATTCTTCGTTACATTTCGGCGTTAAGCCCTCGATTTTAATTTCTGCGTTTACACCGTTTTCACTGTATACCATAATTAGCGAAGCATTTACATCTTCGTCTGCTAACATTAGTTCACGTACCATTTTKCCGGTGCGTACTTGCGTTTTCTTCTTAACTGACATCTAATTTCTCCTCTCAAAAATTCAGTAATAATAAAAAAATCGTATAACGAAAAATAATTGCTCACGAAGATTTATGATACCGATAATAAAAGCATCACGTCAACAATTAACTTTAATTATTTTGCATTTTTCTTATTTTCTTTATGAAATTTTTCAATTTGTAAAATTATACAGAAGAAAAACAGCCGTTTGAAGGGCTGTTAAAAATTTGATTTTTTGTATAGTAATTTATATAAAATATAAAATAGAATAGCGATTAAAGCGTTTTGCCAAAAGGTTAGATGATAAATGAGATAAGGTTGTTTTTTGAAATAGACATTTAAAAATACAGCTGAACAAAATGGAGTAGCAAATGCAAATCCAAATAGAATCCTTCTTTTCCAATTCATCTTTTGATCAAAGGAATAGCGCTTTAATAAATATAAAATGAAAAGTATGCCTAGTATAATAAGTGAAACGAACAAAGTGGTTCCAGGGATGCTAAAAGCTGGGCTTAATTGTTCGATATTCTTCTCGAAGATTAAAATGAAAGTCGAAACAAGTGCATCTATTCCAAACTGTATAGCAAGAAGTAAGCTAATAATAAAACCGATTAAAGAAGTTTTTTCTAGCTTTGTTTGGGTTGGTAAAGCTGATATAAGTTCATCACAGTAAGATCGTAAATCATTTCCGAAAATATCATAAGCATTTTTATTTTCTGCTTGTGCTTCGATGAGATGATCTAATATTTCTAATAAAAGTTCTTCTACTTGATGTTCGGGTACGTTAGATAACCGAAGATATACTAACATATCACCGTAAGTAGCTTCGTTTTCAGGTGTTAGAAATTCGCGTTTTTTATTGTTCAATTCAACCATGTCTTGCGCCTTCATCCCTATCACTCCCCTTGTAATAAGTTATTTACCGTCGTTGAAACCATTCCCCAACTTTTTTTAAATTCTTCAAGCTGTTCTAATCCTTTATCGGTTACGTGATA
Organism: Bacillus sp. P4_D3; assembly: GCF_056401855.1. Lineage (NCBI taxonomy): Bacteria > Bacillati > Bacillota > Bacilli > Caryophanales > Bacillaceae > Bacillus > Bacillus sp. P4_D3. The sequence goes on along the minus strand of NZ_JBFUIN010000079.1, from coordinate 2,130 downwards.
ATATTTTCGTTTTGGACCGAGTGAGGAAGCTTTTAATGTTCCTTCAATAAGTTTCTCTTTTTGCATGCGTAACAATAAAGGATAGATGCTTCCTTCACTTACGAATGTAAAGCCGTGTTTATTTAATTTTGTACTTAGTTCATATCCGTACACTTCTTCTTGTGAAATGATATATAGAATGCAACCTTCTAGTACACCTTTTAACATTTGGCTGTGCATGATTTCACCACCTTTTATCCAGGTAACTTGCCTTGCAAGGTAGCTGTTATCTAAATTATAACAGTCAGTAACTTGCAACGCAAGTTACTGAAGTGGAAAACTTTAATCTGTGTTAATTTTCATGTGCTTCCCATACTAACGAGAGGAGGGAAGCACATGAAACCATTTATGCCAAAACTCGTTTACTTTGAACCGAGGGCACTCGAATATCCGCTTGGAAAAGAGCTTTATGAGAAGTTTACGAAGATGGGATTAGAAATTCGTGAAACGACATCACACAATCAAATTAGAAATTTGCCAGGCGAAAATGAATTGCAAAAGTATCGTAATGCAAAAGCAACACTTGTCGTTGGGGTGAGGAAGACGTTAAAGTTCGATACATCAAAACCGTCAGCTGAATATGCAATTCCGCTTGCAACAGGGTGTATGGGACATTGTCATTATTGTTATTTGCAAACGACGCTTGGGAATAAACCTTACGTTCGCGTGTATGTGAATCTAGATGAAATATTTGAGAAGGCAAAGCAATATATGGATGAAAGGGCCCCTGAAATAACAAGATTTGAAGCGGCGTGTACATCAGACATCGTTGGAATTGATCATTTAACGCATGCATTAAAGCGGGCGATAGAGTTTATCGGAGAAAGTGAACATGGACGTTTACGTTTCGTTACGAAATATTCGCATGTTGATCATTTATTAGACGCAAAGCATAATGGGAAAACGCGTTTTCGATTTAGCATTAATTCACGTTATGTGATTAAAAATTTTGAACCGGGGACGTCGCTATTTGAAGAGCGAATTGAGGCTGCTCGTAAAGTAGCGGGGGCTAATTATCCGCTTGGCTTTATAGTTGCGCCAATTTATATGCATGAAGGGTGGGAAGAAGGATACCGAGAATTATTTGAGCGATTGTACAATGCGTTGAAAGATATGGTGATACCAAATTTAACGTTCGAATTAATTCAGCATCGCTTTACGAAACCGGCAAAAAAGGTCATTCAAGAGCGTTATCCAAATACAAAGCTTGAAATGGATGAAGAGAAGCGTAAATATAAATGGGGACGATACGGGATTGGGAAATATGTATATCAAAAGGATGATGCAGAAGTATTGGAAGAAACAATAAGAGGTTATATATATGAGTATTTTCCTGATGCAGAAATTCAATATTTTACATAAGGGGAATCTGTATTCTTTTTTTGTTTTATATATTTAGGCTCGTTTCCACCTTGTCACGTTATTCTTTCTGGTGTATCATTTTATTGATTGCTTCGTACGGAATAAGCAAAATGAAATTGGATGGAGGAAACCGATGCCTACCCCTAGTATGGAAGATTATATTGAACAAATTTATTTGTTGATTGATGAAAAGGGTTATGCCCGTGTATCTGATATTGCTGAAGCGCTTAGTGTACATCCATCCTCTGTAACAAAAATGGTGCAAAAATTAGACAAAGACGAATATCTAATTTATGAAAAATATAGAGGGCTTGTATTAACATCAAAAGGTAAAAAAATCGGAGAACGTCTCGTATATCGTCATGAATTGTTAGAACAGTTTATGCGCATTATCGGTGTGGATGAAAGCAAAATTTATAATGATGTAGAAGGAATTGAACATCATTTAAGTTGGGAATCAATTGACCGTATCGGTGATTTAGTACAATACTTTGAACAAGATGAAGTTCGAGTAGAAACACTTCGTGGTGTTCAAAAAGCAAATGAAGAGAAAAGTAATTAAGGGGAACGTGTGGCGTTTCCTTTTTTATTTCAATCGAAAAGGACGGGAGAATAATGAAAGCAATTATTTTTGATTTTGATGGATTAATTGTGGACACAGAAACAATATGGTTTCACTCTTTCAGAGATGCTGTTCGTGAATACGGCGGCGAGTTACCTTTAGAGGAA
>NZ_JBFUIN010000078.1:0-12094 GCF_056401855.1 Bacillus sp. P4_D3 | reverse complement strand
CGCCTAAGGCGAGYGTTTTTAGTTGATTTTTGCATATACACGTGCATCGCGTAAGCTGCCATCGGGTGCTAGGAAATCATTTTCCATTGTACCTTCTAAAATAAATTCTAGACGTTCTGCTAAGTTACATGCGTTTATATTTGTTGCATCAGTACGAATTTCAATTCTTCTAGCACCTAGTTTATCAAATGCAAATTGAATCGCACCTTTAATGGCTTCTGTCATATAGCCATGCTTTGTATAAGCGCTATGTAGCCAGAAGTGAAGTGAAAACTTTGGAATATCCCAGTTTTCAGGCTTGAGAGTAATAGCTCCGATGAATGTACCAGATACTTTATCGTATAAGTGGAAATCAAGTGTTTCACGAAGTAAAAACTGTCCGTGAGCTTCGCGAACAATTTCTTCAGCACGTTCTTCTGTTTCAGCTGTAATTGGCATCCATGGTAATAAGTCTTCTAGAGAAGCTTGGATTGCTTCATATACTTCTGTGCCATCACCTGGAAACGGCTTACGTACTTGCAAGCGCTCAGTTTGAAATAATGTTGGAAAATCTAATAATAATGGTTTCAAGAGAAATCCCTCCTATTCTCTACTTTTTAGTTTAGCAAAGTAGAGCGGAATTTCAATGCTAATTCGTCATACTTTTTTTCTTTCTTTCATACATTTTTAGTAAGAGTGTGAACGGAGGGAAGGAAAATGTGGCGAAAAACGTGGCAAGACCGTGTAATGTCTCACATACAGGAAAATTCTTCACTATATATATTTAATGCGGTTTTATTACTGATGGGAGTAATATTTGGAGCGATTCTTGTGAATAGTTTACAAATAAACCAAAAGCAAGATTTATCATTTTATTTACAGCGTTTTTTTGGACAAGTTTCTAAAGGAGAATTTGCTGTCGCGGGCGAAATGTTTCGAGAAAGTTACTTTTCGCAATTAAAATATATCGGCTTTATTTGGATTTTGGGGATTTCAATTATTGGGTTGCCGCTCATTTTTATCTTACTATTTTTAAAAGGGGTAGTTGTTGGATTTACAGTAGGTTTTTTAGTAAGTCAGCACGGATGGAATGGACTATTATTAGCATTTGTATCTGTATTGCCACAAAATTTAATTATAATTCCTGTATTTCTCGTAATGACAACAATTGCTGCAAGCTTTTCCTTGCGAATGATTAGGCATCAATTTATCCGGAAAATAACTGAGCCACTATTACCGTTATTAATTCGCTATACATGCTTTTTTCTCGTGATTGGAGCGGTATTAGCTATTGCTTCCAGTGTCGAAGCGTATGCATCACCAGTTTTAATGAAAGAAGTTGTGGAGGCTATTAACAAACAATAAATACTTTTTGAGAATAATTATCAATTTGTTTTTATTGTTTTTCTTTTGACAGGAGCCCTTCTTCTGATATAATGGTGTAAGAGTGGCGAGGAGGGAGTAGTACCGAATGGAAGAAAGAATTGAACGAATTAAGAAGCAATTACATGCAGCGAGCTATAAATTGACACCACAACGTGAAGCAACAGTTCGTGTGCTGCTAGAAAATGAAGAAGATCATTTAAGCGCAGAAGATGTATACCTCCTTGTAAAAGAAAAGTCGCCAGAGATCGGATTAGCAACCGTTTATCGAACTTTAGAGTTATTGTCTGAGTTGAAAGTTGTCGATAAGATTAACTTTGGAGACGGTGTTTCGCGTTATGACTTACGCCAAGAAGGTGCACAGCGTTTCCATCATCATTTAATCTGTACACAATGCGGTGCTGTACAAGAAATACAAGAAGATTTACTTGGTGAAGTGGAGAATAAAGTGGAACGAGACTGGAGCTTTAAGGTGAAAGATCATCGTTTAACATTCCATGGGATTTGTAAAAATTGTCAAGAAAATGAAACGGATGAAAAATAACCTTTTCCTATTTAACTAGGAAGAGGTTTTTTATTTGAATAAGGTATAAATTGGTGAAAGCTTGGCATATGTTGTAATAACTTATATTTTGGAGGAATTTACAATGCGCCGAGCTTTAAAATTAACTTTTGATGGGATGAAAGTATTTTTATTATTTACAAGTTGTACGATTTTGTTTTATTTCGCTATACTATGGATAAATGAAGAATATGAAAGTTACCATCGTTATGAAAAGCCAAAAGAAGAGACTGTAGAAAAAGTATCAGGGAATGAGGAGCCGGAAAAGGATGCTTTCGTAAATAGAATGATGTTTTTCTATGAAAATGGGGAGTAGTGTAGATTGGAAGATCAATTAAAAGATTTTATTCATTATATGATTGTTGAAAAAGGTTTAGCGAAAAATACAGTTGTATCTTATGAACGCGATTTGAAAAGCTATGTGAAGTATTTGCAAAATGTAGAACAAACGAAGACGTTTCATGAAGTGACACGCTTGCATATTGTTAACTTTTTGCAGCATTTAAAAGAAAACGGAAAATCTTCAAAAACATTGGCGCGTCATATTGCATCGATTCGTTCGTTTCATCAATTTTTACTTCGTGAACGAGCAGTGGAGCATGACCCATCGGTACATATTGAAACGCCACAAGGGGAACGGAAATTACCAAAAGTATTATCGATCGACGAAGTGGAAGCATTGCTTCAAACACCGAAAACGGCAAGTGCTTTTGGGATTCGTGATAAGGCAATGTTAGAGTTGTTGTATGCAACAGGACTTCGTGTTTCAGAATTAATTTCATTAAATTTAGAAGATGTACACTTAACGATGGGGTTTGTTCGCTGCATAGGGAAAGGGAATAAAGAAAGAATTATTCCATTAGGAAGCTTAGCGACAGAAGCGATTCAAAAGTATATTGAAAAAGGAAGAAGAGAATTGATGGGTAAAAAAGCAGTAGATGCACTCTTTTTAAACCATCATGGTAATCGATTATCGAGACAAGGATTTTGGAAAATTTTAAAACGATTAGCGAAAGAAGCAAATATTGAAAAAGAGCTTACACCGCATACGTTACGCCATTCTTTTGCTACACATTTATTAGAAAACGGGGCAGACTTGCGTGCTGTACAAGAAATGCTTGGACATGCAGATATTTCAACGACGCAAATTTATACGCACGTTTCAAAAACTAGATTAAAAGATGTATATAAACAGTTTCACCCGAGAGCATAGTCACTATGCTCTTTTTTCATAGATTAAGAAGAACAAACCATTTCACAGAAACTTCACAAACATTTCGTACATTGTTTTCAGCGGAAGACTAGAATATTACAATGTATTTCCTCTATACTAAATAAAGTATGAAGGAGGAAATGATGATGAAAAAACTTATTATGACGTTATTTATCGTGATGCTAGCATTGGCTGGCTGTAATACAAACAAAGAAGAACCGAAAAAAGAACAGAAACTTGAAGCTGTAAAAGTAGCAGTTCAAACGAATCCGAAAGAAATTAAACCAGGTGAAAAAACAGAAGTACAAGCACTTGTTACACAAGGAAAAGAAAAAGTAACAGATGCTGATGATGTAAAGTTTGAAATTTGGAAAGCAGGCGACGAAAAGCACGAGATGTTAAATGCTAAGCATAAAGGAAAAGGTGTTTATGCTGTAGAAAAAACATTCGAAACGGATGGAGTATATCATGTTATTGCTCATACAAATGCACGTGAAATGCATGTTATGCCAGAAGTAAAAGTGGCTGTGGGAAATGCAAAAGTTGAAGATGCGAAAAAAGAAGAAGGTCATGGGGATCATAAAAGTGATACGATGATACATCTTATGGCTGGAGATATTAAAGCAAATGCTGAGTCAACAATGAAAGTTCATTTAAAACAAAAAGAAGAAGCGTTATCTGGTGCTGAAGTACAACTTGAGATTTGGAAAGACGGCGTTGAAAAACACGAATTTATTCCGGCGAAAGAGGGGAATAAAGGGGAGTATGAAAGTAAACATACTTTCAAAGAGAATGGTGCTTATAAAGTGAAAGTTCATGTAAGAAAAGGTGAACTACATGAACATAAAGAAGAAACAGTAGAAGTAAAATAAAAAGTAGCTCTTTAGAGCTGCTTTTTATTTTAGGAAAAAAGTCATGAAATGATTAGCACTTCTTTGCAGAATGGATTACAATAGAAGGGTAAAGAAAATGAAGAATTCTACGAAAATGTATTAAAAAGAAAGCGTAAACATGTTATGATATCAATATCAGATGTCTGACATCTGACTTGGAAAAACCTAGAAATGTTTTTGATTCGTTTGAAAGTAAAACGAAAAAGTTAGAGAATGATTTAAAGCAGTACTGTTTAATAATGAGGACGAAAGATAATTCCCATTGATAACAGTTTCACTTTATAGCGTTTTGAACATACTACAAGAAGTAGAACTGAACATATAGGAGGTTGCAGTTATGAATAAATATAAACGTATTTTCCTAGTCGTAATGGACTCTGTGGGAATCGGTGAAGCACCGGATGCTGAGCAGTTTGGTGATTTAGGTTCTGATACAATTGGTCATATCGCTGAACATATGAATGGATTACACATGCCAAATATGGTGAAATTAGGCCTTGGTAATATTCGTGAAATGAAAGGAATCTCTAAAGTAGAGAAACCGCTTGGATATTATACAAAAATGCAAGAAAAATCTACAGGAAAAGATACAATGACAGGTCATTGGGAAATCATGGGCCTTTACATTGATACACCATTCCAAGTGTTTCCTGAAGGATTCCCGAAAGAATTACTTGATGAATTAGAAGAAAAGACAGGTCGTAAAATTATCGGTAATAAACCAGCCTCTGGAACTGAGGTACTTGTTGAGCTTGGTCAAGAACAAATGGAAACAGGTTCTTTAATTGTTTACACTTCTGCTGATAGTGTATTACAAATCGCAGCTCATGAAGAAGTAGTACCACTTGAAGAGCTATATAAAATTTGTAAAATCGCACGTGAATTAACATTAGATGAGAAGTACATGGTAGGACGCGTTATCGCTCGTCCGTTCGTTGGAGAGCCAGGAAACTTCACACGTACACCAAATCGTCATGACTATGCACTAAAACCATTTGGTCGCACAGTAATGAATGAACTAAAAGATAGCGATTATGATGTAATTGCTATTGGTAAAATTGCTGATATTTATGATGGCGAAGGGGTAACTGAATCACTTCGTACGAAATCAAATATGGATGGAATGGACAAGCTTGTAGATACATTAAATATGGACTTTACAGGTATTAGCTTCTTAAACTTAGTTGACTTTGATGCATTATTTGGCCATCGCCGTGACCCACAAGGGTACGGAGAAGCTCTACAAGAATATGACGCACGTCTTCCAGAAGTATTCGAAAAACTAAAAGAAGATGATCTATTATTAATTACAGCAGACCACGGTAATGATCCAGTTCACTACGGTACTGATCATACACGTGAATATGTACCGTTATTAGCATATAGTCCAAGCATGACAGAAGGCGGACAAGAGTTATCACTTCGTCAAACATTTGCTGATATTGGTGCAACTGTAGCAGAAAACTTTAATGTTAAAATGCCAGAACATGGAACAAGCTTCTTAAACGAGCTAAAGAAATAGGGGGATAAACAGATGAATCGTGAACTAATTACAAAATCAGCTTCATACTTAAAAGAGAAATTTCAAGAGACACCACAAGTAGGACTAATCCTTGGATCTGGACTAGGTGTATTAGCAGATGAAATTGAAAATGCAGTAACAGTACCATACAGTGAAATCCCTGAATTCCCAGTTTCAACTGTAGAAGGACATGCAGGTCAACTTGTATTCGGTACACTTCAAGGTGTAACAGTAGTAGCAATGCAAGGACGTTTCCATTTCTACGAAGGATACGATATGCAAAAAGTAACATTCCCAGTTCGTGTTATGAAAGAACTAGGTGTAGAAACAGTTGTTGTAACGAACGCAGCTGGTGGTGTAAATACATCATTTGAACCAGGCGATCTTATGTTAATTTCAGACCACATTAACTTCATGGGTACGAACCCATTAATCGGACCAAATGATTCTGAAATGGGTGTACGTTTCCCTGATATGTCTACATCATATACGCCAGAACTTCGCGAAATGGCGAAACAAGTTGCAGCAGATTTAAATATTAAAGTACAAGAAGGTGTATATGTTGGAATGACAGGTCCTGTATATGAAACACCTGCTGAAATTCGTATGCTTCGTACACTTGGCGGAGATGCAGTTGGTATGTCAACTGTACCTGAAGTAATTGTAGCGCGTCATGCGGGTATGAAAGTACTTGGTATTTCTTGTATTTCAAATATGGCAGCTGGTATTTTAGATCAACCACTTCACCACGATGAAGTAATTGAAACGACAGAACGTGTTAAAGCTAACTTCTTAGCATTAGTAAAAGCAATCGTAAAACAAATGAAGGGGTGACCTCACAATGAGAATGGTGGACCTAATTGCAAAAAAACGTGATGGACATGCATTAACGACAGAAGAAATTAACTTTATCGTTGAAGGATACACAAATGGTAATATTCCAGATTATCAAATGAGTTCACTTGCAATGGCAATTTTCTTCCAAGATATGAATGAGCAAGAACGTGCTGATTTAACGATGGCAATGGTAAACAGCGGCGATACAATTGATTTATCAGCAATTGAAGGGGTAAAAGTAGATAAGCATTCAACAGGTGGTGTTGGTGATACAACGACACTTGTATTAGGTCCATTAGTAGCTGCTTTAGATGTACCAGTTGCAAAAATGTCTGGGCGTGGTCTAGGACATACGGGTGGTACAATCGATAAATTAGAAGCAGTACCAGGATTCCATGTTGAAATTGAAAATGATGAATTCATGCGTCTTGTAAATGAAAATAAAATTGCTGTTATCGGGCAAAGTGGAAACTTAACACCTGCTGATAAAAAGTTATATGCGYTTCGTGAKGTAACGGCAACAGTAAATTCTATTCCGCTAATTGCAAGTTCGATTATGAGTAAGAAAATTGCTGCTGGTGCAGATGCAATCGTTCTTGATGTGAAAACTGGAGCAGGAGCATTTATGAAAACGGATGAAGATGCAAAGCGTTTAGCAGAAGCAATGGTGCGCATCGGTAATAACGTTGGTCGTAATACGATGGCGGTTATTTCTGATATGAGTCAGCCGCTTGGTGAAGCAATCGGTAACGCATTAGAAGTACAAGAAGCAATTGATACATTACAAGGTAAGGGACCAAAAGATTTAGAAGAGCTATGTTTAACGCTTGGAAGTCAAATGGTATACCTTGCTGGACAAGCTTCATCTTTAGAAGATGCACGTGAAAAATTAATTGAAGTAATGAACAATGGAAAAGCGTTAGAAGCATTTAAAACGTTCTTATCGGCGCAGGGCGGCGATGCTTCTGTTGTTGATGATCCTTCTAAATTGCCACAAGCACAATATAAAATTGAAGTGGAAGCGAAAGAAGACGGTTACGTATCGGAAATCGTTGCAGATGAAATCGGAACAGCAGCAATGCTTTTAGGAGCAGGGCGTGCAACGAAAGAGTCTGAAATTGATTTAGCAGTTGGTCTAATGCTTCGCAAAAAAGTAGGCGATAGCGTGAAAAAAGGTGACTCTCTTGTTACAATTTACGCAAACCGCGAAAACGTTGAAGATGTAAAAGTGAAAATTTATGAGAACATGAAAATCGCTAAAGACCACGTAGATGCACCAACTTTAGTACACGGTATTGTAACGAAGTAATAAAGTGAAACTTTAATCAGTGGGGGGCTTCATCCCCACTGATTATKAGCCTTCACCAATCGGGCTTTTACGGGCAGTTGATCCCCCACCGAACTTCTTTGCTTTCGCTGAATTTTGAGGTAGGGGTCTTACTGCYCGCAAATAGCGGGATAAAAAAAGCTGAGGAGATTTCTCCTTGGCTTTTTTTACTATTTTTTGTTTATAATAGTAATGGGTGAAATTATGATTAGAATTTGTGCAATAACGAAAAAAAATGAAGTTTTATATGATGTTTCGCTAGAAGAAACGAAAAAAGAAAACATTGTATGGTATTGGCTTGATTTATATAAGCCGACGAAAGAGGAGTATACATATATTTTACAAGATCACTTCAAGTTCCATCCCCTTGCAATTGAAGATTGTGTAGAATATGTACAGAGGCCAAAAGTAGATTTTTATGATGGATATAACTTTTTAGTTCTTCATGCATTCGGAGAAGATGGATTAGAACCGCATGAAATCGATTTATTTGTTAGTGATCGATATATAGTCTCTTTCCATTTCTCTCATAATAATGCGATTGAAAGAGTATGGAAAACGCTCGGTGAAAAGAAACGTATTAAGAAGAGTCCTTTACATGTAGCACATACAATTGTTGACCAAATTGTAGATGATTATTTCGCACCTGTTTATTACATTGAAGACCATTTAAATGCAATTGATGATAATTTAACGGGTGAGACAGCAGGAAGCGTGCTAGAAGAAGTATTTGATATTCGTGCGGATTTATCTAAGCTAAGGCGTACGATTATTCCGATGCGTGATTTATTGTATCGTATATTAAATTCAACACGTTTTTACGGTATAAGCGATCATGAAATTTATTTTAAAGATATACATGATCATTTGCTTAAACTGACAGAGATGATTGAAGCAAGCCGTGAATTAACAGCAGATATTCGAGATAGTTACTTTTCGTTGAATTCCCACCATATGAACAACATTATGAAAACATTAACTGTTTTCTCAACTATTTTCATGCCGTTAACATTTATTGCAGGGGTATACGGCATGAACTTCGCACATATGCCAGAGCTTGGCGGGAAGTATAGTTATTTTATTTGCTTAATTTTAATGGCGTTAATTGGCGGCGGAATGATGGCTTGGTTTTATAAAAAAGGTTGGTTTAAGTAAAAAAACACCGAGGGAAATCCTCGGTGTTTTTTTCTTAGCCAATAGCGTGTAATACGAACATGGCTAAGAATAAGCATGTAATGATATACATGGACGGTGCGACTTCTTTACGCTTTCCAAGAGCAACTTTCAAGATAGGATAAGCAATAAATCCGAACGCAATGCCATCAGCGATACTATATGTGAGCGGGATCATAACGATAATTAAAAACGCTGGAAATCCTTCTGAAAAGTCGTTCAGAGGAATTTGTTGAATGCTTGTAATCATCAGCCCGCCAATAATAATTAAGATTGGTGCAATGGCACTATCAGGAATTATTTTGACAAACGGAAGCGCAAACAGTGATGCGAAGAATAACAACCCTGTAACGATAGACGTCAGACCTGTTTTTCCGCCTGCAGTAATACCTGCGGCACTCTCTACTGTTGAAACGGTAGGGCTTGTGCCAAATAGACCACATGTCATTGCTGAAATTGCATTTGCTTGGTAAGCACGTGGGAATTTACGGTCATCTTCTAATAAACCGTGCAGTAGTCCCATGTTCTCAAAAATAAGCACCATGCTTAAGGAGAATGTTGCAATCCAAAATGGCAAGGAAGAAAGTTTCCCAAATGACATAGCTCCAAACACATCGCCATAATTAGCGAATGAAAACGAACTATTTCCCAGTTGACTCGTATCAACAAGACCAAACAGCCATGCAATACCAGTGCCAATTGCAATCGTCCATAAAAAGCTTCCACGTACGTTACGCACAAATAGCACAAGTGCGACAATAAGAGTAAGTAGTGTGGCAAGAACGACAGGACTACTTAATTTCCCCATTGCAACAGCAGTATTAGGATGCGAAACGACTAAACCACCTTTTTGCAAGCCGATGAAAGCTAAAAACAACCCGATACCGACAGTGATCGCTTCCTTTAATGACTTTGGAATCGATACCGAAAGCACGCGAGCAATCGGTGTAAAAGCAGCAATTGAAAAAATAATACCGGCGATAAAAACAGCTGCCAATGCTTCTTGCCAAGTTAAACCAAGCGTATGCACAGCAGTGTACGTAAAGAATGCATTTACACCCATACCAGGGACAAGAATAGCAGGTGCATTTGCCCAAAATGCCATAAGTAGACATCCGACAAATGAACTAAAAACAGTTGCCAAAATTCCTGCCTCAAGAGGAATGCCGGCATCTGATAAGATTGACGCATTTACAATCATAATATAAACAATTGTGAAAAATGACGTGACTCCAGCTAAAACTTCTTGTTTTGGTGATGTTTGGTRTAAGTCTAATTTAAATGTTCTTTCAAGTATTCCTTTCATGTTAAACCTTCTTTTTCATATCCCTCTCCCACCCGTGATATCTCTTATGTAAGAGCTCACCGTCCTTTATTATATCAGAACATCATGTTTTTACAACAACGAAAATGATAACGGTTACTTATAAATGAGTTTATTTATAAATACGTAAAAATTGCCCGGATAGATGAAATGATTTCTAGTTCTCCTGATTGAATGGGCGGAGCTGCTTGCGCATGCAAAGTAGCATATGATGCGATCTCCCGCGGTAATTGGACAGATTCTTCAACGAGTGAGAGGGGAACAGGATTAATATTTAAATTGTAGGTACTCGCAATTGTACGAGCTTTGTCTACTGCTTGTTGCAGAGCTTGAATGAGAGCTTGCTCATAATATTTATTTGGATGAGATATTCGAAAACGTAATCCTTTTGCTACGTTTGCACCATTCGTAACGGCTATATCATATACTTCCCCTGCTTTTTGCACATTTAAAACKGTAATTTCATACAAATGCTCCACACGGTAGCCTTGTAGTAATGCTTTATCATTTACATATTCGTATTGAGGAGTAATTGTATAAGAAATGGTTTCTATATCTTTATCGGCAATACCTAGCTGTTTGAGTGCATCAAGCAATTGTTTCGATTGCACTGCATTTTCTTCTTGCGCTTGTTTTACATTTTTACTATCTGTTCGAATGCCCAGTGTTAATATGACAACATTTGGTTTTGCCTTTATAATGCCTTCTCCTTGTACAGTAATAGTAGCTTCTTTACCAGTATTTGTCGTACGGATATTATGTAAATACGGATTCATTCCACCTTGCATTTATGCTCACCATCCTTTTTTACATGTATATGTGTGAACAAAAAAGAAAATCGTATGAAAAAAGTTACATAAATGAGAATGTTGTGAGAAGAAAGCATATACAATATAGGTATTTATAGATTATAATATGTGTAAATATGATAAAAAAGGGACGAGGCTAGTGAACGAAAATAGAGAAACACTGATTTTAGATTTATCTGCATCATTWCGAAAGATGATACGTTTATTACAAAATGATATTAATACACGTTTTTCAGAGCATATGCCATATAATGAATTCTCTGTATTACGTGCGTTATTTTTAAAAAGTCCACAGATGGCTTCGCAAATTGCGAGTGAAGTAAACGTAACCTCCAGTCATATTACAGCTGTAACAGATCGTCTCGTGCGAAAAGGGTTTGTTGAAAGAAAACGTTCAAATTCGGACCGTCGTATCGTATACTTAGAAATTACTGAAAACGGACGAGAAGTAACTGAAAAGCTTGAAGCTGTGCGTAAAGAATATTATAAAGAGAAATTTAAAGGTTGGAGCGACCAAGAGATAGAAATGGTTTTAGAACTATTTGGCCGCGTATTATAATAAATGAGGATAGGAAGCGAGAGCTTTCCTATCCTTTTTCTTTTGAATAAAAACACTTTGAAACTCCAATACTCTAATTAAAAAGAATCGGAGTGAAAAATTATGAAACGTATTTTTACGCTTCTCATTATGATTGGAAGTGTTGTCTGCTTTAATAAATTCGTGGATGCTGCAACGCCAATTCAAGTAGTTCAAAAAGAATTACAACATATTTCAAATAAGCAACCTGTTTTATATTCGAAACTATGGATTCGCTCTATGCAGAATACGATTTTATTTCATCATAGTGATAACGTCCGGCATGAAGATACGATAAGCAATGTGACAAAATCTTCCCTTGTAAAAGTAAAACAACTTCCACTTCAGAAAGCTTCACAGTATATTCCGAGATTATCTCAATACATTTCTAAGTTTGAGGCTGAGAATGTTCAAGTGTATTATGTAGCAGCTCGTTATGAAGTGAAAAAAGAGAATTCGTATCAGTTAAATGGAATGAATTATTTCATGCAAGTA
>NZ_JBFUIN010000077.1:0-12284 GCF_056401855.1 Bacillus sp. P4_D3 | reverse complement strand
GTGTAACAGTATCTGAAATGCTCTATCGTTCCATAAAAATAATTCCCTCCCCCTTTGATTCTTTTTATCAGTGAATCTAGGCTTATTTACGGAAATTTATGAGAATTTTCTAGAGGATAATATTTTTAGTAACTTTACATACTAGAGATTATAATGAAAAAGGAGAGACGATGTGTCTCTCCTTTTTATCCATGCATATTTAAAGTTAGCGATTAACGCCACCGCCAAGTTGTTGTTCAGCCATTGCTACTAGACGTTTTGTGATTTCACCACCAACAGAACCGTTTGAACGAGCTGTTGCGTCTGCACCAAGTTGTACACCAAATTCTTGAGCGATTTCATATTTCATTTGATCGATTGCATTCTCTGCACCGTGAACTAATAGTTCATTACGACTTCCGCTATTATTGTTTGCCATATTGTATCACCTCCTATAATTTTAATATGCTACGAATCATGGAAAAATAGTTATTCCTTTTTATGGAAATATAAACCCGCTTTAATTATGTATAAATATTGAATCTCTTCTTAAAAGACGATTAAAAAATAGAGCTGAAAAGAGTAAGAATAATTAATCTGTTCAGCTTTATCTAGTACAATCTAATTAATATATATTTTTAAAATTTGCAGCTTACTATTTCTTATATTATTGTAATGGTTGATTAACAGGCTGATAAATACTTGCTATAGCTTTTATTTCAGATTCTGGTGCTGGAGATAGAGGATAGTAACCCTTTTTCACCATGTATTGCCAAATATCATATGCATGTCTACTACTATTTAAAAAAGCTTTTTCTAAAAAAGACCTCAAATTTGGATTTGCACACTCTAATACAGCCCCAGCATAATTTAGTGCAGCCGATTTTTGATTTAAGAGATATCCCGTAGCAATTGCTCGATCGTTCGGAGGTGCTCCATTTATACTAGGTGCAACAGGAGGATATTGTTCAATAGGTGCTTTTAAATAAGAAACCAATACTGGATTTAACTTAGAGGGCTGAAAACGCTCAATATCGGGCGTACTCTGGCTTTGGACAAATTCTACTTTTAAATTATAGTCTTCCACATGGAGCGGAAAATGTTGCTGTAATAATTGTTTTAATTCTAAATCTTGTGCTTGCTGAATGTATGTACTCATCGTATTAATTGTATTGTAACAACCAGCAATTAATTCACTTAAATCACGTAACTCATGTGTAGCTAATTGCATTTTTGAACCCTCCTTTTCAAAGTTTTTTTAGTCTCTCCCAAAATATAAAAAATATAAGAAATGCATATGAATTTTCTTATTACTCATACTAAAATTATTCATTTTCTATTTATGAAAGGAGAAGTTTCAAATGCACACAGTATGGAAAGGCTCTCTTTCACTTGGATTATTAAACATTGGTATTAGGCTATATAGTGMTGTAGAAGAAAAAGATATTAAATTTTTAAGTCTTCATAGGGAATGTCTTGCTCCCATTAAATATAAAAAGATTGCTCCTGATTGTACGGATACTGAAGTAAGCGATGAAGACGTTGTAAAAGCTTATGAATACGCGCCTCATAAATATATAATTGTAGAGGAAAAAGAATTAGACACACTACAAAAAAACATGAACCTCGATTAATTTGCCTTTCATCCTTTATCCAAAATGATGAAATTGATGAAATTTTTTTCGATCGTTCTTATTTTATGGTTCCTACCGTTGGTAATGAAAAGACATATTTGTTATGAAAAGAAGCTTTGGACCGAACAAATAAACTTAGTCTTATTTATATTACTATCCGTAAGAAACAACATCTAGCTATTATTCGTAGCTTTCAAGAAGGCCTTATTTTACAGACTATTCATTATCCTGATGAGATTCGTAATATAAAAAACATGCCCGGTCTTCCAAAGAATGAAGAGCACCCGATTCACAAACAAGAATTAACTACAGCAATAAAGGATATGTACAAAACTTTCATTCATTATTTAAAAAGTTAAAGATTTGGCAGACAATACTTTAGATTGTCTGCCTGTGGGTTTCATGAGCTTGATTGGAAAACTAATTGTTTTCCAAGAGTGAAGCCGCTAGTTCAACCGGCTTAGAAATAGTTTGTGTAAAGATTATAAAAATATGTAAAAAAAAGAAAAATCATCATTCACAAATAAAGCAGAGCACTATATAAAAGTGCTCTGCTTTAAATAAGCGCTGTAAGTATAAACATTCTATAAGTTAATATGTTTGATTGATTGTAATGTGAAAACATAAGACAAAATCTTTTTAATGTTAATAATAACTAACGAAAAGAAATTGGAGTTTACTTATTGTTATATAAGACACATAAAATTGGTTGTTTTTTGGCTTGTTTGAAATGCTTTTAATGAAAAGAGCCCTAAGGAGATAGGGGCTCTTTAGGGCTCGCCTAATCGGATAAACTGATTAGGAGGAATATAAATATTTTAACATATAGATGACTCATCTGAAGGTAACAAAAAGATAACAAATGAAAATGTATATGGCAATGAAGATTTTCACTGTAAAAAAACGGATCAAAAACAGAAATTTGCATCAAAGAGTTAATTGAAGAAGGTGTGGCGAGATTATCCTTGTTTGAAAAGAAAATGAAGATTTTAGATTTTTCTTTGACCTTTAAAGCATAGATAATCGAAGGAAAAAAAATTATATACTCATGATTTCTGGCTATACAAACCGACTGCAACCAATCGTTTTAGCAATTACTATTTCTTGTTTCTTATTTGGATAGATACGAAATTTATATGCTTTATTTACTAACATAGGTTGCACCTCGCTTTGTTATAGGACATCTACAGTATACAAAAAAAACGTAGGCTTACACCTACCGGCATTCATCTCCCACCTACCGTTGGGCTAACGCCCTTCACACGCTTGAGGAAGGAGTATTCTGTCAGGAAA
This sequence comes from Bacillus sp. P4_D3, assembly GCF_056401855.1. Taxonomy (NCBI): domain Bacteria; kingdom Bacillati; phylum Bacillota; class Bacilli; order Caryophanales; family Bacillaceae; genus Bacillus; species Bacillus sp. P4_D3. The sequence continues at coordinate 9,378 of NZ_JBFUIN010000077.1, read as the reverse complement.
CCATAAATTGTACCCCTGTTATCTCTCTATTTTTCCACTTTGGATAAATTTCTTCCATTTTAATGAAATAGCTCATATTTACCAAGATTCCTTTCCCACCTGAAATTGATAAAAAGACATCTTCATTATTTGAAGATGTCTTTTTATTCGCTGCACTGAGTCACAATTATTTTAGTACCTTTTTAAATTTGCGACCAAAAGTAAGTACCATACCTGCAAGAACCATCAATATGCCCAATGCTGCACTGTTATTTGTACTTGCACCCGTTTTTGGAAGCTCTTTATATGTATCTTCTTTTTTATCAGAAGTACTATTGATTGAGATATTACTGTTACCAGTATCAGAGCCATTGCTGTTGTTAGTACCAGTACTGCCATTATCAGCACCATTACCATTGTTGGTATTGTTATTACCATTGTCTTTATCTTTCACAACCACTTTTTGTATTGTAGTTACCTCATTACCACCGGAGTCACGAACAAGGAATTTTACTTCGTAAGTACCAGTTTTAGATGTATCTACTTCACCAAATTGTATTACTTTATCAGTAATATCGCCATCTTCTTTATCAATAGCTTTAACCCCAGACATTGGATCGAATTTATCTCCAACTGTTACTGTAGTTTCTGAAGGTACAGTTAACTCAGGCCCTTGAATTTCAACAGGTTTTTCTTTTTCTTTTTCTTTAACTGTTACAGTTTGTGTTTGAGTTGCCAAATGACCTGCAGAATCTTTAACTGTGTAAGTTAAAACATACGTACCCGGTTTAGTAGTATCTACTTTACCGTCAACTGTTACTTTAGAAGTAAGATCTCCGTCTTCTTTATCAGTAGCAGACACTCCTGACATTGGGTCGAATTGATCACCTACATTCATTGTTGCTCCAACAGGTACTGTTAATTTCGGTTCCATATCTGGAGTTTCTCCACTTTCTTCTACAATTACAGTCTGTGTAGCTGTTGCATTAACCCCTTTAGAATCGACAACCGAATACTCTACAATGTATTTACCCGGTTTAGTAGTATCTACATTACCTTTATATTTGACTTTGCTTGTTAAATTGCCATCTTCTTTATCGGTAGCAGACACTCCTGACATTGGGTCAAACGTATCTCCTACATGGAACGTAGTTGTAAATGGTACTTTTAACACCGGAGCTTGGTCTTCCGAAGGTTTTTCTGCCGCTTTAACAATTACAGTACGTAATTTAATTACTCGATGACCTTTAGAATCCTCTACAACATACTTGATTTTGTAAGTACCCTCTTTATCAGTACCTTGGTCTCCGCTATATGTTACTTTAGAAGTGATATCACCATCTTCTTTATCGATAGCTTTAACTCCACTCATTGGGTCGAATTGATCACCAACTGTTAATACTGTTTCCTCCGGTACTGTTAACTCTGGCTCTTTGTCTTCAGCAGGTTTTTCTTTAACTGTTATAGTTTGTCTTTGAGTTGCCAAATGACCTGCAGAATCTTTAACTGTGTATGTAATCGTGTAAGTGCCAGGTGTATTTGTATCTACATGACCTTCATATTTTACTTCCGACGTAATGTCACCATCTTCTTTATCCGTAGCACTTACATCTTTCATTGTTTCGAATTTATCTCCTTCAGTAATTGTCGTTTCTGAAGATACTTTTAGTACTGGCGCTTCATCTTTTGTTTCTTCTTTCTCTTTAACCGTTACCGTTTGTTTCGCAGTTACTTTATGACCTTTAGAGTCTTTAACTGTGTAAGTTAAAACATACGTTCCCGGTTTAGTAGTATCTACTTTACCGTCAACTGTTACTTTAGAAGTAAGATCTCCGTCTTCTTTATCCGTAGCAGACACTCCTAACATTGGGTCGAATTGATCACCTACATTCATTGTTGCTCCAACAGGTACTGTTAATTTCGGTTCCATATCTGGAGTTTCTCCGTTTTCTTCTACAATTACAGGTTTAGAATCAGTTGCTTCCCAAATAGGAGCGGCTAAAAGTGGGTAATTCAACTCTTCTATTTTTTGTCTTGTTTCTGACGATGCCATAAGCCCCCATTTATCAAAGAACGGAAGTAAATTTTGTTTTGCAACCTTGGATGTATTGTAAATAAATGCTTGCATTTTCTCGTCACTCGTTTGAGGAAGCTCTTCTTTCGGGATTGCACGGTATAATTGATGTAATTTCGGATAAAATTCTTCTCCAAAAGCTAAGTCTAATTGCCAAAACATTGCTACTTTCACAAAAACATCATTAATTTTATTATAATCTTTTTCGGATTGAGGCTTATTTAAATAAGTAAACGCTTTGTCATATGTTCCGCCTTCTAATCTCGATTTATTTCCAAAAGCCCTTTGTACGGACAGACTATAAATATTTGTAGTAACTTCTGATAATCCATCCCACATCCACGGAAGTTGTTGCCTTTGATGTCCCATTTCATGCCAAGGGCCCCATCCATTTTCAGTGAAGTCTTTTACGTTTAGTACATGTTGAATCGCATCTCCCACATATGCTGTTCTACCAGGATACGCATACATATAATAATCAGAGCGATTATCTTCTACAAAGTGCACATAATGCTTGTCCGCTTCTGCTTCAGACAAACCAGAAACTCGGTCTTGAATTTTGATAGCTTCATCTAATTTTTGTAAGAGTTGTACAGGATCTGTGTTAGAGCCTATTAAATATTTTTTCACTCTCGCAGGACTTGCGGTTATGAGTGAACGTTCCCCTTTTAGTTCTACCGCATGGGCATCAGGATATTTATTTAGCATGTCTACTAAATCTTGTTGCGTATGTTTTCCTAACTCAAACAGAGGGGTAGTTGTTCCGCCTGTTTTTATCTCCGCTTTTACTGTTCCACTTTGCCCAGGATTATAAAAATAAATCATTCCGCCATTTGGGGATTCAATTGTATTTTCTCCTGGTTTTAAAGTGAACGACTTTATGAGCGAATCTTCATTCCATGCACCATCGTATGAGTATGTTCCTATATAAGCTCGAATAGTCTGTGTTCCTTCTACTTGAATGGTTATTTTTTCATTGGGACTTGCATATAGTCCAGTTGGTTCATATGTACTAAATCTAAACCATCGTCGATCCATATCTCTAATTTTCTCTGCATCACCCTTGCCTGGGACATAAAAAACGTGTTCAGTCGTTACTTGTTGTTCCTCAGCTGCAACTTTTGTGATTCCTGTTATTCCTCCTATAAATGGAGAAGCAAGTACGTTTACAGCTATCAATGTTTTGATGGCTATTCCTTGCTGTCTTTTTTTCGTATCTTTTTTCATTTTGCATCACAATCCTTTCTGTAGTTTTACAAGTTTAATAGTTCAATACATATTAATAAGTTTTATATAAACATTTTCACATTAGTGAAATATAAGATATAAGTATAAATTGAGTAATCGGCCAGGGCCTCTTCATGCTTGGTACAAGCTGAAAACAAAGAGAGAAGGTGAGTGCAGGTCACCTTTTGTTCTGAGTGGTAGGGATTTGTATACCCAAAAAACAATTACCCTTAATCATAAAGAAAATTCTGAAAAATATTCTTCTACAAAGTTTTTCTATGGTCTATTTTCCATTCTTTTTTGTCACTTTGAGTTTAACATCCACTATATAATATGACAATTAAAATATGACATTTTTCGTTAAATATCGACAAAAAATTCCTTCGTTACATCTTTTGATTGGATGAAGAAATAAACAAATATAGTAATTCTTTTAAGTATCGTATGTGAGTTAATTGGTTTTGATGGGCATGTGATGTGACCCCGCATCCATCAACTTAAGAAAAGTAAACACCCCCAAGACGAAAAAATGAGCTGACTTCTTAAAATAACTAACTGGAGAGAATTTTTTTAAATTTAGGGGGTAATTCAAAATCTTAGCTTGATGGCGATGTGGTGATACCCTATTTTTACTTATAAAGTCTTACAAAACTGTCACCTTTATGTAAGGATATTAGATAGTTTAACTATTATTTCAATGTGATAATAAAAATATAAGAAATACATAAAAAATATATTATACAGAGGTAACCATACGATGATTGTTAAACTAGCATTTATACTTTTTGGAGTAGTCTTAGTATTATGGGGTATATATAGTACGAAAACATATGAATCATTTTTAGACAAACTCACTGGAATAGGACAGTTATTAGGCGGAATTACATGCATAATTGCTGGGATTTTATCCTTTATAATTAAATAATTTATAAAGGAGTAGCAATTGGTTACAATTTCTCTTAAAGTGAATGTAAACTTTTGAATATAAATTTACATTCATCAAAATAATTAATCTTATTCAAAACTGTAAATACTAAAAGACAAACAAAGAAAATCTATTTGTAATAAAAAGCCTAGCAAAACCGCATTATATATATTAAAATATCTTTATATTGTCAATGTGTGGAATGAGAGGCTTTTAATGAATAAGAAAAAAATAGGTTTATTAATTTTAGTAATCATTATTCTTTGGTTTGTATTTCCTCTTTCACCTTATTTAGCAGATTTAAATCATACAGAACAAAAGTTATATGATAAATTACAAAAATCCCAAGATATTTATACACTAAAAGAGCAAAAACCTAAAACAATAGTAAGATTATATCTACATTCAATACAAGAAAAAAATTATGAAATAACTTATCTTTTCTATAAAAATGATGAAAAAATGACTGAGGAAAAGAAACAATTTTTAAAAGAAGCACCTGAATTTCATAAAACAATTCTATCATCTTTTAGATTTGCAAGATCATCTGTAGTAATAAACAAAGATTACAAGGATTCCGCAGCTATTAATATGCCCCCATGGATAGGTACCAACATTCAATTCCATATGTATAAAAAAAATGGAACATGGTTTATATACGACGTTCCTTTTCAATAATTAAATAATATATCTTGTTAATTTATCAAAAAGAATGCTGGAATCCCAGGATTCTTTTTATATTTATGAAAGTAAACTTTTAAATAAAAGTTTACTTTMGTTTTTTAAATCATTTATAGCTGATTTTGTAATAAATTTCTCAATATAGATGTAACTTCCATTTATGGTTTTAATATTAAAAATTAACAAAAAATATAATACAATATAAATAAGATAGTTTTTTCCGTTTTTCTCCTTGTGTTAAAGATAGGATCGTGTTCGCCGGTCTTATCTTTTTATTTGTAGATTTTTGGCACAAAAAAAAGGAATCCTTATAATAAGGATTCTGCAACCGGAAATAACAAAAATATAAATAATAAAAAGAATTACTTATATTATAGTGTATATTTTAATAATATAATATCGAGAAATATTTACATAAATCCAGTATGTATTACGTAGCAATTGTAGAAATGGCTTGTTTATAGACCAGTTGTTGCTTACCATGAACCATCACAAGGACAGTAAATTTATCCATTGCAATGATCTGCCCAGGTATGCGAACACCACTCTTTAAAACTATAGTGACTTCGCTTTTTTTCTCTTTCAATTGTTCATACATATCTTCTTGTAAAGTGTGCATATCGTTCCCTCCCTTTTTATAATCGTATCATACTTTAATTGAAATGCTGTTTCTTATATGTATTTCGCAACAACTGTATCCAAAGGGTACAGTTCATGCCACAAGTACGTAATCAAAGGTCTGAATGTTGGGGTTCCGCCGAGATTTATTTCATTTATCAAGGTTTACTTTAGTAAATAAAAAGGATAGTTAGTCATTTATAATGGACTAATTATCCTTTTATTATTTTTTCCTTTCCTTTCCTATAATTCTACAGAAAGGATAACGTCTTTTTTGTTTTATGGATAGTGCAAAACCTTAGCTTGATAGCGATGGGGCGGGACCTCACAATTAAAAAATAATTGTAGACTGAAAATATGCTTTCTGTACCTGAAGAAGAATGTGTTGGAAGAGATGGCTGGCGGATTTGGAAGACTGCAACGTATAAGAAAACCGCCTGTGAGGGCGGTCAATTTTTTAAATAGTAATGGAGTTCATGTAATCATCTGAAAAATGCCTCTTAACGCAGCGCATTAAAATGTGTCATTTTAATTTAACACTTTAATAATAGCATCTACATATATTTTATCGATTTCATGTCCTTGGTTTGTTTGTTCTGAATCCATAATTATTCCTTGTGATTTTTCTTTGTCAATCCACAAATAGTATGTTTGAGTTGTTCCACTTAAAAAGTGAATATTTACTTTGTAATTTGACTTTTGCGTATTAAATGTATTTGAAGGTGTATCAAAGTTTGTAGTTTGGATAGCATTCACGAAAGCTCCAACATCAAATTGCTCTACGAATGTGTAGGTCTTATCCCCTTCAACTTTTATAAATTCAATTGATTTATTGTTTATGGAGTTTACTCCTTCACCGTCCTGCGCTGTATAATGAAGTACAATACCATCTTCTGACTGGGCACAATCTCTTAGCATATATGCCACACCATGTGTTTCTTGAGGGGTAACGAACTTCTTACAAATATCCTTTCTATAGTCGTTTTTGTACTTGTAAGTAAAAGTAAATTTCTCATCTTGATAAGTTACATTGTTTAAACTCGGTACTTTTGCCTCCTCATCAATGAAATAATCTTTAATTTGTATTTCGTCATTTTTCTTATTTTTTACATTTTGAGAAAACGTTTCAAATCGCTCTAGATTTCTAGATTTTTCTTTATGTATGTGTAAAACAATATCATTTTTGTTTGCTTCAGTGTATGTCTCTTCACTGCCATTAATACATACAATCAAAGCAGTAATTGATAAGCATAATGCTCCAACAATTAATGTTTTTTTCAAATTAAGTTCCTCCCTAAAATATATTATAAATTTAATTATAACAATGATTGACTATAATTTCTAAAAAGCTTAGCGCTTCGAATAGGTTAAGTTTAGAACACACATCTCTATATCATGTGATGAATTTTAATGTTTATGAATGTTTCTGATGAATATTAGTCCTTCTAGTAGGGACTGAATTTATGCCGTATATTTTATAATTGGGGTACAGCCGCATGCCCATCAAGCTAAGATTTTTAATTACCCCCATAACGAAAAATTTATGCATCGTTGACTACTGATAATGATAGGTTATGTTAATTAAAATTGTATGGGTGATATGTCATAAGTATTTGTATTTCAAKTTATATATTGTCATGATAACATGGTTAATTTAGGGAAATAAAGGAGGAAGAACATGGATTTAATCAAAGAAGTGACTTTATTAAGATATCAATTTAGACTTATGCAAAGTATGATTCAGTCAGATGAATTCCCATTTTATAGATTTGCTATAGATTATGAATTTGAAGAAGAACAAGTAAAGGCTTTAACAAAAATTTTAATTGCATTTCATGATCGATTAACTAGAGAAGAAGTTTCGATTTTTGCCCAAAATGATCATTTATTTTCTAAATTTAAACTTCCTTTAGATATGCTATACAGCTCACAAAGGCCTAATTTAGATGAGTTTAAACTATATATTACTAAGATTTTTTATCAAGAATTTGAATTGAAATACTTGTTATTAAATTTAAAAAAACAATGTATTTTTGTGAATGTCTGTGATTATCTTTTAGAGCAATTACAAATTAATAATAACGTATGATTATGTAAAAAAAGAGTCCCTTCAGATATTCTAAAGGGACTTTAATAGGATTCTAGAAAGATTGAGTGCTGATAAGTGGTGTTATGGTAACTTTATGTGTACAAATATATACATTGTATACCTGTTTTAGTTTCGGTTTTTCCTTTATATGGATTAATGATGTATTAATATAAGTTTATTAAAGTTACAAAAAAGAGAGTACGGTGGTTAAATGTCATTGGGAAAGTTAATTGGTAGAGGTAATACAGCTGAAGTATTTGAATTAAGTGATAAGGAAGTATTAAAGCTGTTTTATGAAAAAGTGCAACATGACAAGTCCTACATTTTACAGAGTGGTAAAAAGATATGAACAGAGAAAATAAGTCAAACACTATATTTTAGAATAGGTGGTTAAAAACATGTCTACTACAATTCTAGAAATAACAACGCAACACTTTACTGATTACTTACTACAAAAAGGAAGAAAACCTTCAACAATCAAAAGATATACGTATGATGTAGAACATTTTTTATCCTGGTTAGAAAATACTGATCGGACCATTGATGAAGATATATGGGAATCTCTAAACAAAAGAGACTTTAAAGATTTTTTTCATTACCTAAAAGAAGAACGTCACTATTCAGATAAAACTATACACCGTATTTATATTGCTTTGAATCGACTTTACGAGTCATTGGATTTACCTAGTCCGATAGAAAGTGTAATACAAATAGATCAACCAGACCGTTCATTAAGAGATAAAGATTTTATATCTTCTAAAGAAGAAAAGCGTTTAAAAAAAGTCGTTTCTTCTTTAGATGGGCTAACTGAAAAACAGAAAGCTACACGTCCAATGCTATTAGAACGTAATCTTTCTATTATCATATTACTTTTAGATTACGGGTTATCTTTACATGAAGTAGTCTCATTAAAAATGGAGCATATTCACTTCAAAGCAAATACTTTAGATATTCCTGAAGACTCAAAAATCAATCGTACCATTCATCTAAAAGAAGAAGACAAATTACATTTATACGATTACTTTAAAGAAATTCCTGTGCCTGTTCGTCCTAAGTACCACACCAATGACCCATTATTTGTTGCATTTGATTCTACTCGTGGTACATATCATTGGAGTTATGATGAAGATGCACCAAAATATTTAACCGAAATCTCTGTTCAAAAAATGATTCGTTTAGAAGTAAAACGTGCTAATCTTCGAAAGGGGCTTTCTGCACAACATTTTCGAAATACTTTTATTTTAAGAATGATCCAACAGAAAAATACCTCTGAACAAATCATGCAACAAATCGGGTTTAAATCTCACTTGTCTTTGAAAAGATATTACGAATACTACAAACAGTTAAATGAAATTACTAAAGAAAAGAAGCCTCTTAATATGTAATTTATATATATCTATAGTTTTATATTTGTTTTAAGGATTATCGGAGGAATTACAATGAGCAAGAATGAAAAATCATATTACGTACATGAGTATACACTACGAGATAAGACTACTAAATCTATTTAAATTGAACCCTAGCGTTCATTTAAAGAAGAAATGCATGTCCTAGGAATTAAGGACAGTGACATCTTTCAAATTCAAATTATAGAAATAGATCCGAACAAAAAGTAACATAGCGCTATATGTAGCTTTGAAATAAAGTCTGATTAAAACTCACATATAATCCTTTAATTGAAAAGGAATAAAACAGTTCATTTTTTTGCCACCGTTATAACTTTCTTTTAAATGGTACATCTTTTTTATAAACGGTACGACTTTATTTCAAATCCACAGTTATGGG
>NZ_JBFUIN010000076.1:0-12543 GCF_056401855.1 Bacillus sp. P4_D3 | reverse complement strand
ACTTATACTCTTATGGACATTTGGATTCTCACATAATTTCTTACTTCCACTGAATTTTTAAAATAGCGGGGGAATTTTATAAACAAAGCGTAATAGTTAAAAATATGATAAAATGAACTTAATTTTCAAACGGAAGAAAGGGAGATACAATGGAACAATTCATTAATCCTAGAGTGAAGGACATCCAAATTTCTGGAATCCGTCAGTTCTCTAACATGATTCAAAACTATGATAATCTCATCTCTTTAACAATTGGGCAACCCGACTTCCCTACACCTTCTTTAGTAAAAGAAGCTGCTAAACGGGCCATTACAGAAAATTATACAAGCTATACACATAACGCTGGTTTACTAGAATTACGCGAGGCGGCTTGTAACTTTGTAAAAGATAATTACGATTTACATTATTCACCTGAAAACGAAACCATCGTTACAATCGGTGCTAGTGAAGCGATTGATGTTGCATTTCGAACAATTTTAGAGGCAGGAACGGAAGTGATTTTACCTGCTCCTATTTATCCTGGTTACGAGCCGATTATTCGACTATGCGGTGCAACTCCCATTTTTATAGATGTTCGTGAAACTGGATTTCGTTTAACAGCTGAAGCTCTGCAAAATGAAATTACAGAACGAACAAGATGCGTCGTTTTACCGTATCCTTCTAATCCAACTGGTGTTACCTTATCAAAAGAAGAATTAGAAGATATTGTATCTATCTTAAAAGATAAGAATATTTTCGTTCTTTCCGATGAAATTTATAGCGAACTTGTATATGAAGGGCAACACACATCTATTGCTCAATTCCCAGAAATGCGTGAGAAGACTATTGTCATTAATGGCTTAGCCAAATCACATTCTATGACAGGATGGCGTATTGGATTTTTATTTGCTCCTAATTATTTAGCAAATCATATATTAAAAGTTCATCAATACAATGTGACATGCGCTAATTCAATCGCCCAACATGCTGCAATTGAAGCGTTAACAGCTGCTAAAGATGCACCTAAGATGATGCGTCATCAATATAAAAAGCGCCGTGATTACGTATATAATAGACTCATTCAAATGGACTTAACAGTCGAGAAGCCAACGGGTGCATTTTATTTATTCCCATATGTCGGAAACTTAACATCTTCATCATTTGATTTTGCACTTGATCTTGTAAAAGAAGCTGGGCTGGCCGTCGTTCCTGGAACGGCATTTTCTGAATACGGTGAAGGCTACCTTCGCCTTTCCTATGCTTATAGTATGGAAACTTTAAAAGAAGGCTGCGACCGTTTAGAAGCCTTTCTAAAGCAAAAAGCTAAGAGTTAAACTCTTAGCTTTTTTTACGCATAATGATCACAAGTTTGGCGCTTCAATAATTTATGCGGAATAATAATGCATTTTGAAGTAGACTCAGAATGCTCTACCTTATCAACTAAAGCTTTTGCCGCTTCATACCCTAATTGATAAATATTCACATCAACTGTTGAAAGCGGTGGACTAGCAATTTCTGATAATAAAGCATTATTAAAACTTACAATAGAAACATCTTTCGGTACAACAAACCCTTTTTTAGAAAGTGCGCTTAGTACGCCAAGTCCAATTAAATCATCAGTTGCGATAATTGCTGTTGGTGGTTGCTTTAGTCCCATTAATTCCTCAACAGCCTGTTGACCACTCTCTCTTGAAAAATCAAAGTGTAAAATATACTCTTTCGGTAGTAGAATATCTCCTAATTTCAAAGCATCACTCATACCTGCCAAACGATCTCTCGTTACAAGTAAATCTGATCCACCACCAATGAATGCGATTTGTTTATGCCCTAATGAAATTAAATACTCGGCTACTTCTCTTGCGGCTGTATAATTATCATTATCTACATATGTAATTTCATCTTTTCGATCATATGGTTTTCCGATTAAGACAAACGGGAAATTTTGATTATGCAGATATTGAATGATCCGATCGTTTTCTCTTGAATACAAAAGAATAATTCCACCAATTTGGCGCCCTTGTACCATCTTTACAACACCATTAAAAATTTCGTCCTCCGTTTCACCTGTCGACATATAGAGCGCATACCCTTCCATATGTGCAAATGAACTAATTCCTCTTATAACTTCTGGGAAAAATGGATTTTGAAAAGCTTTACTTGCAGAACTCGGCATAACGAGTCCAAGCGTTTTCGTTGTTTGATTCGCAAGGTTTCTTGCATTTAAATTTGGGTGATAGCCTAGTTCACTCATTACTTTTCGAACACGGCGCTTTGTTTTTTCACTTATACTTGGATTATCAGCAATTACACGTGAAACCGTCGACGGTGCAACATTTGCCTTCTTCGCCACATCTTTAATTGTAACTGTCATAAAAAATCCCCTCCTCTCACTTCTCTGCCCTATTTCATATATTGTTATCTTGCATCTGTGCAAGTAGTAGGAGAAGTCGCAAACTTCCATCACTTCGTTCTATCTCACAAAAATTATCTTATTCTCCCTCTCCATGTATTGTAAGGGAAATAGCTCTATTTTCCTATACTATAATATACTATTTATTTCACATCTTTTCTCATGCTATGTCAAATCTCTTTTCATCTCCCTATAAAACTTTTTATAGGGAGATGAAAAGAGAAATGGGACGTAATGTCCCATTTTCATCCTTTCGTACCTCCAGCTGTTAAACCGGAAACAAAATATTTTTGCAGCGATAAGAATAAAATAGAAATCGGAATTGCAATTAATACTGATCCAGCTGCAAATGTTGTAAATTCATTACCAAATTTCTTCGCTACCATTTCATATAACCCAACTGCTAAAGTATAATTTTCCGGTGTGCGTAAAATAATACTTGCTAAAATAAAGTCTGTAAATGGACCGATGAAAGTAAATAATGCTACAACCGCTACGATTGGCTTTGCAAGTGGCATAATAATTTGCCAAAAAATACGGAAATGCCCCGCTCCATCCATTCGAGCTGATTCATCCAACTCTTTCGGAATCGTATCAAAATACCCTTTCATAAGCCATGTATTCATCGGAATTGCTCCGCCCACATAAATTAAAATTAATGCAAGATGTGTATCAATTAATCCTGTTAACTGCGCTAATATATATAGCGCGATTAACGCTGCAAAATTCGGGATCATTTGGAGAATTAAAAATGTTAATAAACCATTCTTTCTTCCAACAAAACGATATCTCGAAAATGCATAAGCAGTAAAGCTAATTGCTAACACAGAAAAAATCATCGTCATAACACTAACTTTTAAAGTATTTTTATACCAAAGTAAGTAATTACTTGAATCAAGATCAAGTAGCTTGCGATAATGATCTAACGTGGCATTTTTCGGAATAATGTTAGAACCAGACAAACTATCTCCTGGATTAAACGATGAGCCAATTATCCATAGTAATGGATAGAAAATAATCGCACACATTATGAAGATAACTAAATAACTTAATGAAAGACGTAACATCTTTTGTCGTTTAATATTCATTTACATCATATCCTCTTCTTGGAATGATTTTGTTCTCTTAAATTGCCATAACGCAACTGTAATAACGATTAACGATAAAATCATTGTAAGAGCTGCTGCTTTTCCGTACTGAGCCGAAGTCATCGTTAACTTATAGATCCATGAAATTAAAATATCTGTTCCACCTGCATTTTGTCCAGACACAGCAGGYCCCCCGCTATTAAATAGATAAATAATACTAAAATTATTAAAGTTAAACGTATATTGTGTAATTAAAATTGGAGCTGTTGCATATAGAACGAGCGGCAATGTAATTTTGCGGAACTGTTGCCAAGCTGTTGCACCATCTACTGTAGCTGCTTCATATAGTTCTCCTGGAATCGATTGCAATATACCTGTTGTCATTGCAAAAACAAACGGGAAGCCAAGCCACGTTTGAATCATAATTAAAGCGATTTTCGACCAAAATGGATCAGTCATCCAAGCAACCTTTTCAATCCCGAATAAAGCTAATACTTGATTGTTAATCGCTCCGAATGTTTCATTAAACATACCAGCAAATACAAGAATAGATACGAATGCTGGAACAGCCCACGGTAAAATGAAGATTGTTCTAATAACAGCCTTCCCTTTAATCCCAGGCTGATTTACGATAATCGCTAAAAAAATACCCAGTGCAACTTGTAATGTCGTTGCAACGAATGTCCAAATGACAGTCCAAGAGAATACACTTAAAAATGTATCTCTCCACATTGGTAATGTGAAAATATCAATAAAGTTTTTAAAGCCCACCCAATCTACTAATTTAGCTGGAGGGGAGTGATATAAATCATAGTTTGTAAATCCAATTAAGATAACAAAAATGATTGGAAACACGACAACAAAGATAAGTAATAGAAACCCTGGTGAAACCATTAAATACGGAAAACCTTGATCTAATAAATTGCGATATTGCTCTTTTACTGAGTTTAATGGTGTCCCTATATCGCGTTTTTTCCCATTTTGGTATGCATCATATAAGTTAAATGCATATACCCCTAGTCCAAACACGACAACAATAAGTGCCAAAATCCCTTCTACTAATAGAAAGACAGAATGGTCACGTGGAACTTCTGTACCGAGCGTTACAATTCCCCATAATCCTATATTTAATAAATCAGCAAATGCTACAATAAATGAGCCTGTTAATACTAGAAAAATAAGACCTTTTACGTATTGTTTATTATATATTTGGCCCATGCCTGGAATAATAGATAACATGGTCGCCATTTTCCTATGCTTTGAACCGTTCACATCTTTCGTTGGTTCTATAGATGTTTGCATGTTCCTTCCCCCTTTTTTCTTCCTACTTGGAAGGGAGAGAATTCGTGCCTCTCATATTTAGAGGCACGAATTTCACCTTATTTTTTATTGCTGTGGTTTGCCTCAATATTACCTTTAATTTGTTTCACTGCATTATCAAGTGCTGCTTTTGGCTCTTGTTTATTTGATACAACTAATTGAAGCGCATCTCCAGCTGGTTTCCAAACTTCTTGCATTTCTGGAATATTCGGCATTGGGATTCCATTTTCTGATTGAGTCGCAACTGCTTTTGCAGCCTCATTATCTTTAATAATTGGATCTTCCATCACTGATTTTACTGGAGGAATTTCTTTTGTTTTCTCAAATCGAATTTTCGCGTTTTCTTCATTTGTTACCCACTCAGTGAATTTTGTAGCTAAATCATTTTGTTTAGAGAAACTTGTTACATGCCATCCTTTTACCCCAACAAATGTTTTCATCGGTTGACCATTTGGTAATTTCGGCATTGGAGCAACACCATAATCAATTCCAGCCTTTTCCATTGCTTGGAATGCCCATGGACCATTCATAATAGATGCTGCTTTTCCTTCATTAAATAATCCATCTGCAGCTGAACCGCCAGATTCACCAATAATTCCTTTTGGTAATAATTTTTCTTTATACCATTTTTGAATATATTCAGCACCTTGTACTGCACCACTATTATTTAATCCAATATCTGTCGGAGTCAGTTTTCCATCTTTTTCACCAAATACATAACCGCCCATACCCGCCATAAATGCGTTAGCAAAATAGAAGTTATCTCCTAATGTTAAAAATCCGTACTTGTCATCTTTCGTAAAGTCTTTTGAGAAGTTATACAGCTCATCCATCGTTTCTGGTGCTTTTGGCATTAATTTTTTATTATAAATAAAGATTGGTGTTTCAATTGCTTTTGGTAAACCGTATAGTTTTCCGTCGTATGTTTGTGCCTTTATTGATAAATCTGTAAATTTATTTTTTACCGTATCATCCACTTTCACCTCTGAAAGTAGCCCTTCTGTTACCGCATTACCAATATGATCATGCGGTAATGTTACAACATCTGGTCCTGTACCAGCTGGACCGTCGAGACGAAGTTTTTCTATTTGTTTCGTCATCTGAACCTCTACAACTTTTACTTTCACATTATATTTCTTTTCAAAACTTTTCACTGCTGGCTCTAGACCAACACCTTTTTTCTCATCTTCCCAAACGAGAAGATCATAATCTTTCTTCTCGTTACTTGCTTCTTTTTTCCCTGAATCTTTCGGTCCACATGCAGATAACATACCGATTGACAATGCTGAAATCGTTAATAGTGATAATGCTTTCTTCATCCCAAAAACCTCCCTAAATTGTCTATGTACCTCTTTAATTGAAAACGTTTGCATTCCATAGTTTAATAAAAGCGCAAACAATATCATAATCTATGAAAACGTTTGCGCTATTTGTCTATCATTATACATCCTTTTATTCATTTTGCAAATATTAATTTTCAAAATAATCTTATCATACTCTTTATTCATTGACTTTACATAAAATGAATACTACTCTTATAAGCAATATTAAAGTTATGTGGAAGGCAATCGTTTGCAACATAATCTTTATTATTTCGTTTACGGGAACTATATGTATAGAGATATTAAAGGGGGATTTTCTATATGCTTAAAGAAGCGATCTATCATAGGCCAAAAGATAATTATGCATACGCTTACGATGAAAAAACAATTCACATCCGAATACACACAAAAAGAGATGATGTTCACAGCGCCGCTCTCATCTACGGTGATCCGTACGAATGGCAAGATGGGAAATGGATTACAGCGAGTACACCGATGAAAAAAACCGGATCTACTGAGTTATTTGATTATTGGTCGGTTTCAATCAAACCAAAATTTAAACGCTTACGTTATGGATTCGAATTAAAAAACGACGTAGAAACTCTTATTTATACAGAACGAGGATTTTTTTCTAATATTCCAAATGACGATGTCGGTAACTTTTTCTGCTTTCCATTCATTCATGCAAAAGACGTTTTCAGGGCACCATCCTGGATTAAAGACACAGTATGGTATCAAATTTTCCCGGAACGATTCGCTAACGGGGATAGCACATTAAATCCGGCAAACACCCTTCCTTGGAGCAGTGCAGAGCCAACTGCTACTAATTTTTTCGGAGGTGATTTTGCTGGTATTCTTCAAAATCTTGATTACCTTGTGAAGCTTGGAATCTCTGGCATTTATTTCACTCCTATTTTCAAAGCTCATTCGAATCATAAATATGACACAATTGATTACATGGAAATCGATCCACAATTCGGGACGAAAGAAACTTTCAAAGAACTCATTGAAGCGTGTCATAAACGTGGTATAAAAGTAATGCTCGACGCTGTTTTTAATCATAGCGGATACTTCTTTGATAAATTTCAAGACGTGCTGGACCAAGGTGAGAATTCCGCCTATAAAGATTGGTTCCATATTCATGAGTTTCCAATTATAACCGAGCCACTTCCTAGCTATGATACTTTCGCATTTACACCATATATGCCTAAATTAAATACGGCACATCCAGATGTAAAAGAATATTTACTTGAAGTAGGTCGTTATTGGGTAAGGGAATTCCATATAGATGGTTGGCGCCTTGATGTGGCAAATGAAGTCGATCACAGTTTTTGGAGAGAATTCCGAAGTGAAATAAAAGCATTAAATCCTGAAGTATATATTTTAGGAGAAATTTGGCACGATGCACTCCCCTGGCTACAAGGTGACCAATTTGATGCTGTAATGAGCTATCCGGTTACAAACGCTCTACTTTCTTACTTTGCTAACGAGTCCATTAATTCAAGTGAATTTATGAAACAAATTACAGATTCTCTACATTTCTACTCTATGAATGTAAATGAAGCGGCATTTCATTTATTAGACAGCCATGACACACCTAGAATTTTAGCAACATGTAACGGGGATAAAAATAAGTTAAAGTTACTCTATGTATTTCACCTTTCTTTCATCGGTTCTCCTTGTATTTATTACGGCGATGAAATCGGTATGGATGGTGGAATGGACCCTGGCTGTCGCAAATGCATGATATGGGATAAAAAAGAACAAGACACTCTTTTATTTACACATATACAAACATTAATTTCATTACGGAAACAATATAAATCATTTGGAGGACACGGTACTTTTCAATTCATTGAGGCAAATGATGAACATAATTATATTTCTTATACAAAAACATATGAAGATGAAACTATCTTTTTCGTTTTAAATCCTACTAACAGTGAAGTTACAACTTCACTCCCTCTTCGTATTACTGGGAAGAAAATAATTAACATTTATACAAATGAAGAATTTTCAGCGGAAGCAAATGTATTACAAGTTACACTTCCACCGTACGGATTCTCTATTTTAAAATGGTAATAGAAAAAGCCTTATGCCAGGGTGGCATAAGGCTTTTTCTTATTTCAATTTAAATACCATTGCTTCATATGGTCGTAACGTAATGTTTTCTATCGATACATTTTCTACGTCATAATTGTATATTAATAACTCTGATTCACTATAAATAATATCCTCAGGCAATTCAAATACACATTCATCTGCAGTGAAGTTTGCAATCACCAGAAGCTTTTCTTCTTCATATGTTCTTACATAAGCAAAAATAGAAGGGTTATTTTCTAGTATTAAATCATATGTTCCATACACAACTATTTCATTGTTTTTGCGTAACTCAATCAATTTTTTATAGTAATAAAAAATCGATTCTTCGTCTTGGATTGCATGTTTCACATTAATCTCTTTGTAGTTAGGGTTTACCGCAATCCAAGGCTCACCCGTTGTGAATCCAGCATGTTCTCTATCATCCCACTGCATCGGGGTTCTAGCATTATCTCGGCCCTTTATATATATAGACTGCATCACTTTATCTATATCTTCGCCGCGCTCTATAACTTTTTCTTTATACATATTTAATGTTTCAATATCTCGATATTCATCAATCGATTCAAATCGAACATTGGTCATTCCGATTTCTTCTCCTTGATAAATATATGGTGTCCCTTTCATCATATGAAGCACTGTCGCTAACATTTTTGCTGATTCAGTATGATAAGCTCCATCATTACCAAAACGAGATACAACGCGAGGCTGGTCATGGTTATTCCAATAAAGGCTATTCCAGCCTGTTTGTTCTAATGCTTTTTGCCACTTTGTTAAATTTTGTTTCAAAGTAATAAGTGAGCATGGTTTTACATCCCATTTCCCACCTTCTCCAGAATCTAAATCCATATGTTCAAATTGGAATACCATTTGCAGTTCTTTTCTAGCCTCTCCTGTATACAATTTAGCTTCTTCTGTCGTTACACCAGGCATTTCCCCAACCGTCATAATGTCATACTGAGACAATACGTCTTCATTCATTTCATGCAAATACTTATGAATGTTCGGACCGTTCATAAAATGTTTATGCCCTGAAACATATCCTTCTTCATCCGTTTCAACAGCTGGTAAGCCATCTTCTTTAGAAATAAAATTAATAACATCCATACGGAACCCATCAATTCCTTTTTCTAACCAAAACTTCATCATGTCATAAACATCTTGTCTTACCTTTTCATTATCCCAGTTTAAATCTGGCTGTTTTTTAGAAAACAGATGCAAATAATATTCATCTGTCATTTCATCATATTGCCATGCAGAGCCACTAAATGCTGCTCCCCAGTTATTCGGCTCGTTCCCTTCATTTCCAGGACGCCATATATAATAGTCTCTATATTTATTTTCTTTTGATTTACGTGATTCAATAAACCAATTATGTTCATCTGAAGTATGATTAACAACTAAGTCCATCATAAGTCTCATATTACGTTTATGCATTTCATGTAATAGTTCATCCCAATCTTCCATTGTTCCGAACTCATTCATAATTTTACAATAATCACTTATATCGTAACCATTATCATCGTTTGGAGATTCATAGACTGGTGATAACCAAATTACATCAATACCTAGTTCTTTTAAGTAATCTAGCTTTGAAAGAATACCACGAAGATCCCCTATGCCATCACCGTTACTATCCATAAAACTACGAGGATAAATTTGATATACTACACTTTCTTTCCACCATTGTTTTTCCATTATGCTACCCCATTTCATCTATACTATTGATTCTTTTTTCTTTTTTTAAGGCGCAAACGTTTTCATTACTGAATGATAACAGATTCTATCCAAATTTAAAATAGCGCTTACAATATTTATTTTCTTTTTCTGATAAAACATGTGGAACTTATTATATATTCATAGGAATAATGAAAACGTTTTATTTTTTTATAGTGTTTTTATTTCTTTTTTGAATCTATTCGTTTATAATAAATTCAAAGAAAACGTTTGCATAAACTTTCTAGGGGGAAATATCATGGCAGAACTTAAATTAGAAAATATTTATAAAATATATGATAATAACGTAACAGCCGTAACAGATTTTAATTTACACATTCAAGATAAAGAATTTATCGTATTCGTTGGTCCTTCTGGCTGTGGAAAATCTACAACACTACGAATGGTAGCTGGACTTGAAGATATTTCAAAAGGAGAATTTTCAATTGATGGTAAGCTAATGAACGATGTTCCTCCAAAAGATCGCGATATCGCAATGGTCTTCCAAAACTACGCTCTTTATCCACATATGAGTGTGTATGATAATATGGCATTTGGATTAAAACTTCGAAAAATACCGAAAGATGAAATCGACCGTCGAGTGAAACATGCAGCTCAAATTTTAGGGCTTGAACAATATTTAGATAGAAAACCGAAAGCTTTATCAGGTGGACAACGCCAACGTGTCGCATTAGGTAGAGCGATTGTTCGAGACGCAAAAGTCTTCTTAATGGATGAACCATTATCAAACTTAGACGCTAAACTACGTGTTGCAATGCGATCAGAAATTTCTAAATTACACCACCGCCTTGGTACAACGACAATTTATGTAACACATGATCAAACTGAGGCAATGACAATGGCTTCCCGTCTTGTTGTTATGAAAGACGGAAAAATCCAACAAATTGGAACTCCAAAAGAAGTATATGAAACACCTGAAAATATTTTCGTTGGTGGTTTTATCGGTTCACCCGCAATGAATTTCTTCCGTGGAAAATTAACTGAAACCGATTTCGTTATAGACAGTTCACTAAAGATTAAAGTATCTGAAGGAAAAATGAAGTTATTACGCGAACAAGGCTATGTAAATAAAGAAATTGTTTTAGGTATTCGTCCAGAAGATATTCATGATGAACTATTATTTTTAGAAGCTTCACAATCTACTACTTTTACAACAAAAATTGAAGTTGCAGAGTTGTTAGGGGCTGAATCCATTTTATATATGAAACTTGGAAATCAAGATTTTGCAGCACGTGTTGATGCAAGACATATCTTTTCACCTGGTGACCAAATTAACCTTGCTTTTGATATGAATAAAGCACATTTCTTTGATAGTCAAACCGAACAACGTATTCGCTAAGTATACATACAAATACAACACCTTCTTTTTTAGGTAGAAAAGAGAACCTAGCCATGCATAGAAACGGTCAAATTCTCTTTCTACCCCGTACCAAATTAAAACAAAGAAAATAGTGGGTACGAAATCACTTGTATTCTGTATAGTTTCTACTTATACGATAAGAAATTAGAATGGCTGAAAATACACACAAAAAAACCGTCCACATATATACTGAGGGCGGTTTTCCATTATTATACTAGGGCTTCTATTGTATGAAATGATTGTCCTCTCGTGCTAATAATACCGAAAACTGGTAAATCACTGAGCACCACTTCTTCTTGCTGTTTCATAAAAGATGACGTTAATTGTTTTATCTCTATCCAAACGTCATTAATACAAAGTACATTGGAATCGTTCTCTTGTTGGCGAGAAAAAATAGAATCTATTTTATACAGACCAGCATTTTGAAAAAGCATATCAACACGACTATATGCCTCCATAGCAAAACTGATAACACGTTGCCAATCTCCTTGTTTTCCCATATCGTAGGATACAAAAAGTGCCTCTCCGCCTAGATTCGTAATTTCCTCAGCTGTTGCTTGTCCACTTTCTTGATCAATGTCCGTCACAATTACTTTTGCGCCTTGCTTAGCCAACAAAAGAGCTGTACTACGTCCAATACCGATGCCACCACCAGTTACAATGGCAACCTTTCCTGCAAGCTTCATTTTCATTACCCCTTCTATAAGTCTTACCGTCATTCAGTATACTCTTTTATTAGATTAATCCGCAAGCAGGAAAAGTTAACTCGACAACTTGTAAGCGATTACTTATTTGTTTCTTTTTTTTTCTTACTATTATACTGATCGAAGGTTAAACCAATAAAAATAAGAATTCCCCAAAATATTAAGCTACCTCCAGTCATTGCAAATCCCCCTTTGTTATATAACGATATTATTTATATCCATTATACCATTCTCTTAATTTTCAATCTATTCAAAACGGAAATAGGGTGTTTGAATTAGCTACCGCTTCTTTAAACATCCTTCAGTAATATGGAAGGTACTATATAGGAGATATCCTCCCTATATAATCAAATTTTTTACGAAATTAAAAATAAGACTTTTTATATACAAACAATAAAAAGTCTTATTTCATTAGTAGCACCTATAATTTAAATATTAATTATACAAGACTCATCACTTTCGTCTTTGCAATTAAATCATGGAAGCCACAATTATCTTTGCGGAATAACATCATATATACATT
>NZ_JBFUIN010000075.1:0-12545 GCF_056401855.1 Bacillus sp. P4_D3 | reverse complement strand
ATACAATGGACAAGACTTTTATCAGTCTGGTACATATCAAGTTGGTAATCGCAAAATAAAAGATCATAACGGCGGCGCTGGATGGGGTTCTATTACTTTTGATGAAGGGGTAGAGCGCTCTTCAAACGTAGCGTTTGCAATTTTAGGTGATCAAAAACTTGGTCCAGATCGTTTCCGAAAATATATTCATAATTTTGGATTAGATGAAAAAACAAACATTGATTTACCTGGTGAAGGGTCAAATACAATTTTATTTGATCAACAAATACAACAAGTAACAACAGCATTTGGACAAGGTTCTACAGTTACACCAATTCAACTTGTACAAGCKGCMACAGCKATWGCAAATGATGGGAAAATGATGMAACCTTATACAATTGATAAAATTGTGGATCCAATAACAGGTAAAGTACAGCTAGAGCATAAACCAGAAGAAGTAGGAAAACCTGTTTCCAAAGAGACAGCAGCGCAAGTAAGGCAATTACTAGAACGTGTTGTTACATCACCGAAAGGAACAGGGACTGCATATAAAATTGATGGGTACTCAGTCGGTGGTAAAACAGGTACAGCACAAATTCCTGACGGGAAAGGTGGCTATATGACGGGAAGAGAGAATTATATATTCTCATTCTTAGGTATGGCACCGATGGACGATCCGCAACTTGTTGTGTATGTGGCCGTTAAACAACCAAAATTAAAAGATGATGAAAACGGGGCTAAACCTTTAGCTGATATCTTTAAATATGTAACGAAAAATAGTTTAGAGTATTTAAAGATTAAGCCAAATGAAGTAAAAGACCCGAAAAAATATGTGAAAGAACAACAAACTGTCGTTCCAGATGTAACTGGAAAAACGATGGAAGAAGCGAAAAAAACAATTGATAAAGCAAAACTTCGTCCAATCGTATTAGGTGAAGGTAAAGTGCAGCAGCAAGTGCCAAAAGCAACTGAACAAACATTAAAGGGTGATCGAGTCTTCTTAGTAGGAGATAAACCTACAATGCCAAATATACAGGGGTGGGCACTGCGTGATGTTATGAATTTAGCAAAAACATTAAAGCTTAACTTAAAACCTTCTGGTACAGGGTATGTAACGGAACAAAGTGTGGCAGAAGGAACAGTGTTGCAACCTGGTACGGAATTAGGTGTAACACTCGTACCACCACTTGAGCCGCAGCAAGAAGCAGAAAAGCCATAATGGTAATAGGGAAGAAGTTCTAATTAAATAAGTACAAGCATATATTGGAACAAGCTAGGCGTAAGGGAGGCTTGTTCCAATATGCGTGTATCAAATGTAACGGTTAGGAAACGACTTATTTTTATACTTATATCGGGTATACTCATTTTCACCATCATCGATATTCGTCTTGGATATGTGCAATTTTTTCTTGGAAATATGTTAACGGATCGTGCGAAGGATTCATGGAGTCGTAATATTACTTTTGAACCAGAGCGAGGGAAAATTCTAGATCGAAATGGTGTGGAGCTTGCTACGAATAAAAGTGCACCTACCGTCTTTGTTGTGCCAAGGCAAATTGAAAAACCAGCAGAGACTGCAGAGAAGTTAGCTGCAGTATTAGGTGTGGAAAAAGATGATGTTTATAAGCGGATTACAAAAAAAGAATCGATTGTAAGGCTTGATAAAGGCGGAAGGAAAATATCGCATGACAAAGCGAAAGAAGTACGCGGATTAAGTTTAAAGGGTGTGTACATCGCAGAGGATTCTATCCGGTACTATCCATTCGGTAATTTTTTATCACACGTATTAGGATTTGCGGGCAGTGATAATCAAGGGCTTATGGGACTAGAGAAATATTATGATAAAGAGCTAAATGGTGATAAAGGTCATGTGCGATTTTTTGCAGACGCGAAAGGACAGAGAATGCCTAATGTTGGAGATGATTTCAAAAAACCAGAAGCCGGCTTGAATTTAGGATTAACAATTGATTCACGCATTACGAGGATTATGGAAAGAGAAATGAATATTGCGGAATCAACGTATAATCCTGACGGTATGATAGCAATTGCAATGAATCCGAAAAATGGTGAAATTTTAGGTATGTCAAGTCGACCAAGTTTTGATCCAGCAGATTTCCAAAGTGTTTCTCCGGAAGTATATAACAGAAACTTACCTGTATGGAGTACGTATGAGCCGGGGTCAACATTTAAGATTATTACATTAGCTGCAGCCTTGAATGAAAATTTGGTAGACTTAGAGAAAGATACATTTTATGATGATGGGGCAGCTGAAGTTGGTGGAGCTAGATTGCGGTGTTGGAAAGCTGGAGGCCATGGTAGCCAAACGTTTTTAGAGGTAGTTCAAAACTCTTGTAACCCAGGATTTATTGAACTCGGTGATCGTCTTGGTAAAGATCGATTGTTTAAATACATTCGCAATTTCGGGTTTGGACAGAAGACCGGAATTGACTTACAAGGTGAAGGTAGCGGGATTTTATTTAATTTAGATAAAGTTGGTCCAGTCGAGCAAGCGACGACTTCATTTGGGCAAGGTGTTTCTGTTACACCGATTCAACAAGTAGCAGCTGTAGCGGCCGCTGTAAATGGTGGAACTTTGTATCAGCCATATATAGCGAAGGAATTTATTGATCCGAAGAATAATCAAGTTGTCAGCAAAAAGACACCTGTTGCGAAAAGGGAAGTTATTTCCAAGGAAACTTCAGAGAAAGTTCGTTACGCATTAGAGAATGTTGTAGCGAAAGGTTCTGGTAAAGGGGCTTATATTGATGGATATCGTGTAGGTGGAAAAACTGGAACTGCTCAAAAGGTGAAAGATGGAAAATATTTAGATAATAACTATATTGTATCATTTATCGGTTTTGCTCCAGCTGACGATCCGCAAATTGTTGTTTATGTAGCAGTGGATAATCCAAAAGGAGTCACTCAATTTGGTGGAGTTGTAGCAGCACCTATTGTTGGGAATATTCTTCGTGACGCACTTCCTGTAATGGGAGTGGAACCGAGAAAAGAGCAAGTTGAGAAAGAATATAAATGGGGCGATACACCAACTGTGGAAGTTCCGAATTTAATTGGTATGAAAAAGAAAGATTTACAAACGCAACTTGTAGACTTGAAGCTTGATATAAGTGGTGATGGTGGGAAAGTAATTAAACAATCACCAGAAGCAGGAGCTAAAGTAAAAGAGGGTTCAAAAGTTAGAATTTACTTCGGGAATTAAAGGTAACTGATTGTGTTTTATGGTACAATTGGTGGAAGTGAGTTCTTTATAGAAAAATTGCTTTATTTGAGACGATAAGTGTCTCATTAATAAATAAATCTATTGATTAGACTATAGTAGCACTTACCTCCTATTTTTATATAACTAGGAGGTAACGTGTTACTTGCTAAAATAAGAGATAAATAAACAATGTAGAGAGGGTTTAGTGAAATGAAGTTGCATACACTTGTATCATGTTTGCATGATTTTCCAGTTGTTCCAACAGAAAATCCAGAAATAACATCTATTGAAGCGGATTCACGTAAAGTGAAAGAGGGAAGCTTATTTATATGTATGAAAGGATATACGGTTGATAGCCATGATTTTGCTAAGCAAGCAGCGGCACAAGGAGCGGCTGCTATTGTTGCGGAAAGACCAATTGATGTTGACGTTCCAGTTGTACTTGTGAAAAATACTTTTCGTTCGCTAGCAGTGTTAGCTGATTATTTTTATGGCCAACCAACACACAAGTTACATTTAATCGGTATTACAGGTACAAATGGAAAGACAACAACATCGCATATTATGGATGAAATTATGCGCGCACATGGTCATAAAACAGGGCTAATTGGAACGATTAATATGAAAATCGGTGATGAAACATTTGAGGTGAAAAATACAACACCAGATGCACTAACACTTCAACAGACATTTTCAAAAATGGTTGAACAAGGTGTGGATAGCACAGTAATGGAAGTTTCGTCTCATGCTTTAGATCTTGGCCGTGTACACGGGTGCGATTACGATGTTGCAGTATTTACGAATTTAACACAAGATCATTTAGACTATCATAAAACGATGGAAGAATATAAACATGCGAAAGGGTTGCTTTTTGCACAGCTTGGCAATAGTTATCATCATAATCGTGAAAAATACGCTATATTAAACAGTGATGATCCAGTAGCAGAAGAGTATATGAGAAGTACAGCAGCTACTGTTGTAACATACGGTATAGATGTTGCAAGCGACATTATGGCACGAGATATCGTAATGACGAGTGGCGGTACAACATTTACACTTGTAACACCGTATGAAACTGTAAATGTTACGATGAAATTAATTGGTAAGTTTAATGTATACAACGTGTTAGCTGCTACAGCAGCAGGTCTTGTTTCAGGAGTGAGCTTACAAACAATTATTGATGTAATTAAAGAGCTTGCTGGCGTTCCTGGACGTTTTGAAGTTGTTGATGGTGGACAAAATTACACAGTTATTGTTGACTATGCACATACACCTGATAGCTTAGAGAACGTACTAAAAACAGCAAAACAGTTTGCAAAAGGTGATGTATATTGTATCGTTGGTTGCGGTGGTGATAGAGATAGAACGAAAAGACCAATAATGGCAAGTGTTGCAACCGAATATGCAACTCATGCAATTTATACATCAGATAATCCAAGAAGTGAAGATCCGAATGCTATTTTAGATGATATGGTAAATGATGTAAAAGGGACTAATTATGAAGTAATTGTCGATCGAAAAGAAGCGATACGTTCCACTATCTCGAAAGTGAAAGCAGAAGATATTATTATTATTGCTGGTAAAGGGCATGAAACGTATCAAATTATTGGTAAAGAAGTTCATCATTTTGACGATCGTGAAGTTGCTAAAGAAGCAATCACGGAGCGTTTAAACAACGAAGTGTAACAGCATGAGAGGAGGACTACATGTGCTTGAACAAGGTTTATTAGTAACGGCTGGGGTAGCATTCTTAATTTCTGTTGCCCTTTCGCCATTATTTATTCCATTTTTAAGAAAGTTAAAGTTCGGACAGAGTATTCGTGACGAAGGACCGAAGTCACACCAAAAGAAATCAGGGACACCAACGATGGGTGGTATTGTCATATATGTATCTATGATGGTGACTACGCTTATTATGGCGATTAAATTTAACAATTTAGGTGCAGAAGTATCATTGTTATTATTAGTTACATTTGGGTACGGATTAATCGGATTTTTAGATGACTACATAAAAGTAGTAAAGAAAAGAAATCTTGGTTTAACATCAAAACAAAAATTGATCGGTCAGCTTGTAATTGCTATTGCGTTTTTTTTAATTGGAAAAGGGCAAGCATTTCACACTTATATCATGATTCCGGGAACTGATGTTAAATTTGAATTAGGCTGGGCATATTTTGTTCTTGTATTATTTATGCTTATTGGTGGATCAAATGCGGTTAATTTAACAGATGGTTTAGATGGTTTATTATCAGGAACAGCTGCTATTGCATTCGGAGCATTTAGTATTATTGCTGTAGCTCAAGAACAATTTGGGGTAGCGATTTTCTGTATGGCAGTTGTAGGAGCTGTACTTGGCTTTTTAGTATTCAATGCGAATCCAGCAAAAGTATTTATGGGGGATACAGGTTCTCTAGCTTTAGGTGGTGCTATCGCAGCTGTAGCGATTTTGTTAAAACAAGAATTGTTACTCGTTATTATTGGCGGTGTATTCGTAGCGGAAACTTTATCTGTTATTATCCAAGTTATTTCGTTCAAAACAACAGGAAAGCGTGTCTTTAAAATGAGTCCATTACATCATCATTATGAATTATGTGGTTGGTCAGAGTGGCGCGTTGTTGTAACGTTTTGGTCTGTAGGATTTTTATTAGCTGTGCTAGGAATTTATATCGGGGTGTGGATGTAATTGAAAACTGTAACTGAATATCAAAATAAAAATGTTCTTGTATTAGGTATTGCTAAAAGTGGTTATGCAGCAGCTACTTTATTAAAAAAATTAGGGGCAAACGTCATTGTAAATGATGGGAAACCATTAGTGGGTAATGTGCTTGCTGCTGAGTTACAAGTGGAAGGAATGGATGTTGTATGTGGTGGGCATCCGTTAGAATTGCTGGAGAGAAACATTTCACTTGTCGTAAAAAACCCAGGAATTCCATATTCTAATCCACTCTTAGTGGCGGCGAAGGAAAAGCAAATTCCAATTGTAACTGAGGTTGAATTAGCATATCGCATTTCAGCAGCACCGTTTGTTGGGATTACGGGATCTAACGGCAAAACAACAACGACAATGTTAACGTTTGAAATGTTAAAAGAAGGACAAAAGCACCCAGTTATTGCGGGGAATATAGGTACTGTAGCTTGTGAAGTTGCACAATTGGCGAAAGAAAATGAAGTTGTCGTTACGGAACTTTCATCGTTTCAATTGATGGGAGTGGAATCGTTCCAACCAAAAATTGCAGCCTTTTTAAATTTATTTGAAGCGCATTTAGATTATCACGGGACGAAGAAAGAGTATGGTTTGGCGAAAGCGAATATTTTCAAAAACCAAACTGAAACAGATTATAGTGTAATTAACGCAGATGATGCAGATGTAATGGAATTATCTGCGTATAGTAAAGGACAGAAAGTATTATTTTCGACGACGAAAGAAATTGAAGATGGTGCGTGTATAAAAGATAACGCTCTTTATTTTAAAGGCGAAAAAGTAGTTAAAGTAAGCGATATTGTTTTACCTGGTAAGCACAATTTAGAAAATATTTTAGCAGCAATGAGTATTGCTAAATTACTAGGTGTTTCTAATGAAGCAATTACTGCTGTGTTAAAAAGTTTTACAGGTGTAAAACATCGCTTAGAATATGTAACGACGATTAATAATCGTAAATTTTATAATGATTCAAAAGCGACGAATATGCTAGCGACAGAAAAAGCATTATCTGCATTTACACAACCGATTGTATTATTGGCTGGTGGACTTGATCGTGGTAATGAATTTGATGATTTAATTCCATACTTTAAACATGTCAAAGCGATTGTAACATTTGGACAAACTGCACCAAAATTAGTAAGAGCGGCAGAAAAAGCAGGATTAGATGTAATTGAAAGTGTCGATACTTTAGATGATGCAGTAGTGAAGGCTTATGCTCATTCTACGGCTGGTGATATTATTCTTCTTTCACCAGCATGTGCAAGCTGGGATCAATTTAAAACATTTGAAGAAAGAGGAGACATTTTTATACAAGCTGTGCATAAACTTATATAAAGTAAATCAAAACATCAGTAGGCTAACACCTACTGATGTTTTGTTACATAGGGCAAAGTTTCTGCCCAAAGAGGTGGTGTTCATGGGTAATGAAGAAAACGCCTGATTTTATTCTCATCATCGTTACACTTGCGTTGTTAACAATCGGAATGATTATGGTTTATAGTGCGAGTGCGGTTTGGGCCTCTTATAAAATGGGGGATTCATTCTTTTTTGCAAAAAGACAATTGTTATTTGCAAGTCTTGGGGTAGTAGCTATGTTTTCTCTCATGAAAATTGATTATTGGGTGTGGCGTACGTATTCAAAAGTAATTTTACTAGTTTGTTTCGTTCTTCTTATTCTCGTTCTTATTCCTGGAGTAGGTCTCGTTCGTGGGGGAGCGCGAAGTTGGATTGGAATCGGAGCATTTTCTATCCAACCGTCAGAGTTTATGAAATTCGCGATGATTATTTTCTTAGCAAAATTTTTAGCGGAACGACAAAAATTAATTACATCGTTTAAACGAGGTTTGCTACCGGCTCTTAGTTTTGTATTTCTTGCTTTTGGGATGATTATGTTACAACCAGATCTTGGTACGGGAACGGTAATGGTTGGGACATGTATTATTATGATATTCATTTCGGGAGCAAGGATTTTTCACTTTGCAATGTTTGGTTTGCTTGGTGCAGCGGGATTTGTAGGGTTAATTGCATCAGCACCATATCGAATGAAACGCATCACATCATATTTAGATCCGTGGTCGGATCCGCTCGGAAGTGGATTTCAAATTATCCAATCGTTACTCGCAATTGGACCTGGTGGTTTATTTGGGCTTGGACTTGGACAAAGTAGACAAAAATTTCTTTATTTACCTGAACCACAAACAGACTTTATATTTGCAATCTTATCCGAGGAATTAGGTTTTATTGGTGGTTCATTTGTGTTATTATTATTTAGTCTATTATTATGGCGCGGGATTCGTATAGCATTAGGAGCGCCAGATTTATATGGTACGTTTTTAGCAGTAGGTATTGTGGCGATGATTGCGATTCAAGTAATGATTAATGTTGGTGTTGTAACAGGATTGATGCCTGTTACGGGTATTACTTTGCCGTTTTTAAGTTATGGTGGATCAAGTTTGACCTTAATGTTAATGGCAGTAGGTGTATTATTGAATATAAGTCGCCATTCTCGCTATTAAACCCTGTTTAAAAGACAGGGTTTTTCGTGTGTGTGTGAAAATACAATATGTATATAGAAATAAATACGATTGAATAAGAACAGGGAAGTGGAGGAATCAGTAGTGCGAGTATTAGTAAGTGGTGGGGGTACTGGAGGACATATTTATCCAGCTCTTGCTTTAATTAGAGAAATAAAAAAATTAAATCCGGAAGCAAGATTTTTATACATTGGTACAGAGAATGGATTAGAGAGTACCATCGTACCGAAAGCGGGTATTCCGTTCCAATCTATTGTTATAAGTGGATTTAAACGAAAAATATCTCTTGATAATGTAAAAACAGTGATGCGTTTCCTAAAAGGTGTTCAAGATAGTAAACGATATATTCGTCGTTTTAACCCTGATATTGTGATTGGTACGGGTGGATACGTATGTGGGCCAGTTGTATATGCTGCGGCTAAATTAGGTATTCCGACTATTGTACATGAACAAAATAGTGTACCTGGTGTAACGAATAAATTTTTAAGTCGTTAT
Organism: Bacillus sp. P4_D3; assembly: GCF_056401855.1. Classification (NCBI taxonomy): domain Bacteria; kingdom Bacillati; phylum Bacillota; class Bacilli; order Caryophanales; family Bacillaceae; genus Bacillus; species Bacillus sp. P4_D3. The sequence goes on along the minus strand of NZ_JBFUIN010000075.1, from coordinate 3,619 downwards.
GTCGATAAAGTTGCAGTTTGCTTTGAAGCAGCTGCAGAACATTTCCCACAGTCAAAAGTGGTTATGACAGGTAATCCACGTGCATCAGAAGTAATGGACCAAAATGGAATGAAAGGAAAACGTTCGGTAGGACTATCCCTTTCTAAAAAATCCGTGCTTATTTTTGGCGGGAGTCGCGGGGCTAGACCGATTAACGATGCTTTTGTAGAAGCGATTGAACAATTTGGGAATAAAAGTTACGAAGTATTATATGTAACAGGCGAAGTACATTATGATAAAGTTATGGAAGCCGTGAAACAAAAAGGGAATCCGAATAATGTTATTATTAAACCTTTTATTCATAATATGCCAGAGGTACTGACTGGTGTAGATCTTGTTGTTTCAAGAGCAGGGGCTACAACGCTTGCAGAATTAACAGCGTTAGGAAAGCCAAGTGTATTAATTCCAAGTCCGTACGTAACAAATAACCATCAAGAAAAAAATGCACGATCAGTTGTTGATAAAGGAGCAGCTAAAATGCTACTTGAAAAAGATTTAACATCTGAAACGCTTATTCGTGACATTGATGAGATTTTATTGGATACACAAACATTACAAAATATGAAACTGGCTACTAAGCAACTTGGTATTCCAGATGCAGCAAATAAGCTATATGAAGTAATGAACAAGCTTATTAAAAAATAACATTAGGTGAACGCCCTGCATATTACTGTAATAAGGAGACTTAATATGGGGGAGATTGTCTATGGAACAATTAGTAAAAGAGCTTTTAGAAGCAAATGTTGGTCGCGTGTTAGTTAATGAACCGTTAGCGCGTTACACGACTATGAAAATAGGCGGACCAGCTGATATTTTAATTGTGCCAAAGCATGTTGCTGGTATTGAGAAGACGTTAGAGTTAGTAAAGAAGTACAAGACAGGGTGGACTGCAATTGGTCGTGGTTCAAATCTTCTCGTATCTGATCAAGGTATAGAAGGTGTGGTTATTCGTTTAGGAGAAGGATTAGATCACTTAGAAGTCGAAAAACATAGAGTAAGAGTTGGTGCTGGATACCCCCTTATTAAATTGTCAACTTTACTTAGTCGACAGGGATTAGCTGGCTTGGAATTTGCAAGTGGTATTCCAGGAAGTGTTGGCGGTGCAGTGTATATGAATGCAGGCGCTCATAAGTCCGACATATCGAGTGTATTAACGAGAGCTCGTATTTTGTTTGACAATGGAACAATTAATTGGTTGACGAATACCGAAATGGGGTTTTCTTATCGCACATCTGTATTGCAAATGAAACGCCCTGGTATTGTTTTAGAAGCTGAATTCCAATTGGAGGTAGGCGAACGCGAGGAAATTGTAAGAAGCATGCAAAAGAATAAAGAGTATCGCCGTGAAACGCAGCCTTGGAATCACCCTTGTGCAGGAAGTATATTTCGAAATCCAGTCCCATATTTTGCAGGAGATTTAATAGAAAAATCAGGGCTGCGTGGCTATAAAATAGGTGGAGCTCAAATTTCTGAAATGCATGGGAATTTTATTGTTAATACTGGTGTGGCTTCAGCGCAAGATGTATTAGACTTAATCGCATTGATAAAGCGTACAATTAAGGATAAATTTGGTGTTGATATGCATACAGAAGTAGAAATAATTGGAAGATAACGGTTGTTCGTTCCGCTCATTATCATTTATGTTATAATAAGAAGATAAGAACGGCATGAGGAACATGCCGTTCTTTATGTTACATAGGGGGATCGTACATGAAAAATAGTAAAGTGATTAAACTACAAGATCGTGTACCAAAATTAAAGAATCAAAAGAAAAAGAATAAGAAACCTGTTAATCATCGGTTAATTTTATACATATCGATTTTATTTTTATTAGTACTCTTTTTAATTTATTTTCGGTCTCCGCTTAGTAATATAAAAAAGATAAGTGTGTTTGGAAATCATTATATGACAGATGAACAAGTTATGAAGGAATCAGGTGTGACATATGATACGAGTTATTTCCGAGTAACAGCACATAAAGCAGAAGAAAACTTAACGAAACGAAAAGAAATTAAAGCGGTAAATGTAAAAAAACGTTTCCCAAACAAAATTGATGTTCATATCGAAGAATATTTAACAATTGGCTATATAAACAAAGATGGGAAATTACAACCGTTATTAGAAAATGGGAAAACACTCGATGTACTTCCGAACGGAAAACTTCCAGTTGCAGCACCAATTTTTGAACCGTTTAAAGAGGAAAAAATGAAGGAATTAATTGCAGAACTAGAAAAATTAACGCCGACTATTTTAAGGTCTATTTCTGAAATTCGTTATACACCAACGAACGCAAATGAAGATCATCTTACTTTATATATGAATGAAGGATATGAAGTGAGCACCACTATTCAAAATTTCGCAAAGCGAATGGAAGCTTATCCACTTATTTTAAAAACAATTGAACCTGGTAAGAAGGTTTTAATTGACTTAGAAGTGGGTGCATATACGAAGGAACTAGGTGCTGAAGAAAAGAAAGAATAGAATGATAGTTTTTACTGCGTTATTACGTATGAAATGAAACAAACGTTCTTTTATATGGATGGTAATTTGCAAGAATGCTTAATTTGATGAAGAAAATGTAAATTTTCTTAGATTCATACTAGGATTGGTACAAGTTTCACTTTTCTACAAGTACATCTTAGTGTAGACTTATACTTGGCGGTAATCTTTACACTTGAAATATAATTATTTCAAGATAAAGCAGTTATTCACAGGTTACTGAGATATTCTTAAATGAATGTTAAATAAAAATAAGAAAAATATAGGGTTAAAAAAGGGAAACGTATAAAGACGTTGAATATTTTTCTTATAAATAGTAAAGTTGCGATTGTTGTTCCATATATTGAGTTGTATGGTATAAATAAAGAAGGAGGTGCCAAAGAATGAACAGCAATGAAATTTATGTTAGTCTTGACATCGGTACATCCAATGTTAAAGTCATCATTGGTGAAATGGTTAATGATAGCTTAAACATTATTGGTGTTGGAAACGTAAAATCAAATGGTTTGAAGAAGGGATCGATAGTTGATATAGATGAAACTGTTCGATCAATTAAAAAAGCAATTGAACAGGCTGAGCGCATGGTGGGTATCCACATTGAGCAAGTTGTAGTAGGTGTCAATGCAAACCAGGTACAGTTGCTCCCGTGTCACGGTGTAGTCGCTGTTTCAAATGAAGATCGTGAAATCGGGAATGAAGATGTCTTACGCGTTCTAGATGCAGCGCAAGTTGTGTCAATTGCTCCTGAACGTGAATTTATTGATGTGGTACCTCGACAGTTCATTGTAGACGGTCTTGACGAGATTAACGATCCACGCGGGATGATCGGTGTAAGATTAGAAATGGAAGGTACACTTATTACAGGCTCGAGAACTTTACTACATAACCTACTTCGTTGTGTAGAAAAAGCAGGTCTTGAAATTGTTGATATTTGTCTGCAACCTTTAGCGGCAGCGACAGTTGCGTTATCTTCGGATGAAAGAAATAGAGGGGTAGCCCTTGTTGATATGGGTGGAGGATCTACAACCTTATCTATTTTTAAAGATGGAGAGTTGCAAGCAACGAGCGTATTGCCATTAGG
>NZ_JBFUIN010000074.1:0-12580 GCF_056401855.1 Bacillus sp. P4_D3 | reverse complement strand
GTCACGACGTTGAATTGTTCCATATACCATTTCAGTTAATAAACCAATATCTTTTCTGTCAATTGTATTTTTTTCGATCAGATTATTTAAAAGTAAGTTGCTATATGCACCACTTTTTTCTACTTGAATTAAGCCATCCAGAGCTAACTCACGAACATTTTGTCTCATGCATTTTCTCCTAACTTCGTACCAATTTCAGGTTTTGTTCCACGTAAAAATTGTGAACAACTCATACGCTTTTTACCAGACGGTTGCAATTCAGTGATTTTAACACCTGTCTCATTCCCTGTTGCAACAACAAATCCATCTTCTTCAAGAGCTACTATTGTACCTGGTTCAGCTTTCTCTGTAATAGAGATTTTCTCTCCCCACCATACTTTAATAACTTGTCCTGCCAAAGTCGTATAAGCAACTGGCCATGGATTCAATCCGCGAATGTGATTGTATACTTCTTCACCTGTTTTTGTCCAATCAATTATCTCTTGCTCACGTTTAATATTATATGCAAACGTCACTTCAGCTTCACTTTGTTTAATTGGTTCTAGTTTACCCTGAATTAGTAAAGGAACCGTTTTAGATAAAAGGTGTGCTCCTGCTTCGCTTAACTTATCAAATAATGAACCTGTTGTTTCACGCTCTTCAATTTCTACTTCTACTTGTGTTAATATATCGCCAGCATCTAATTTTTCTACCATATACATAATTGTAATACCTGTTTTCTCTTTACCTTCCATGATCGCATAATGAATTGGTGCACCACCGCGAAGTTCTGGAAGTAATGACGCGTGGACATTAATACATCTATACTTTGGCGCTTCTAAAATTTCATTCGGTACGATTTGTCCAAATGCCGCTGTTACAATTAAGTCTGGCTCTAGTGCTAATACTTTTTCATATTCGTCTTTTTCACGAATTTTTAACGGTTGTAATACTGGAATACCATGTTTCTCCGCTTCTACTTTAACAGGAGTAGGTGTTAAAACCTTTTTTCTACCAACTGGACGATCCGGTTGCGTTACAACACCCACTACGTCATATCCGTCCTCGATAAGACGACGAAGCACCGGCACAGAAAAGTCCGGTGTCCCCATAAATACTACTTTCATCATTCAAAAACCGCTCCTTTTAAACCTATTCTAATTCGCCTGCTTCATAATATCTTTTCACTTTAGATGTAAATAAAACACCGTGTAAATGATCGATTTCATGCTGAATTGCACGCGCTAAGAAGTCATCCGCTTCTAATAAAAATATTTTACCGCGACGATTTTGCGCACGTACTTTAATGTAATCTGCACGCTCCACTTCACCATAAAGTCCCGGAAAGCTTAAGCAGCCTTCGGGACCTACTTGTTCACCACGTTTTTCTAAAATAACAGGATTAATTAATTCAATTTTACCCGTATCATCACCTATATCAACAACAGCAACTTGTAAGCTTACACCTACTTGTGGCGCAGCTAGACCAACTCCGTCTGCAATTAACATTGTTTCATGCATATCTTTTAACAATTTCACTAACTTTTTATCAAAGTTAATTACTCTTTCGCATGGTGTTTCTAACACTTCATTTGGATGCTTTACAATTTCTAAAACTGCCATATTTCCCTCCGCTACATTAACATTGTTGGATTAAAATCAATTGAGATTTGTAGCTCTTTTTGCATTTCTGCTTGATAATGTTCATTTACCATTTTGAGCACGTTCTTTAAGTTTGGTTCCCGTTTGTATTTTATCATGCATTGGTAACGATATCTATCTTTTATCCTTGGAATTGCTGAAGCAACCGGCCCTAACACCATTGTTTGCCTTGAACAATGCGTTCGTAAATGACCGACAATTTTTTCCGTCACTTGGACTGCCTTTAATAATTCCGGATGAGATACAGTTACAAGTACAACGTAGTAATATGGCGGATATTGTCTCATTTGCCTCATTTGCATTTCGTGCTCATAAAATACATCATATTGTTGATTCTTTGCTAATTCTACACTGTAATGTTCCGGCGTATACGTTTGAATTACAACTTCCCCTGGCAATTCATGTCTTCCTGCACGTCCACTCACTTGTGTCAATAGCTGATACGTCTTTTCACTCGCCCGAAAATCAGGTAGATGAAGCATCGTATCCGCCGTTAAAACGCCAACAAGCGTCACCTTCGGAAAATCAAGCCCTTTTGCGATCATTTGTGTTCCAAGTAATATATCTGCTTTCTCTTCACCAAACGCCTTTAATAATTTTTCATGCATTCCTTTACGGCTTGTTGTATCCACATCCATTCGAATGACCCGCGCCTCAGGGAATAGTTTTGTGATTTCTTCTTCAACCTTTTGCGTCCCTGTACCAAAGAAACGAATATACGTACTATTACAAGCAGGACACTCCGTTGGCATATTTTCCTCATGACTACAATAATGACATTTTAAACGATGGTTCATTTTGTGATATGTCAACGAAATATCACAATGCGGACATTGTACGACATACCCACAATCACGGCACATCACAAACGTAGAATGACCCCTTCTATTTAAAAAGAGAACCATTTGTTCTTTCTTTTCTAATCGATCTGCTATTTTTTCATGCAGTGCCTTTGAAAACATTGAGCGATTTCCATCACGAAGCTCTTCACGCATATCAACAATTTCTACAGTCGRCAAAGCTTGTTTGTTCATACGTTTTTCCATTGTAAGCAACCCATAGACACCTTTTTTCGCTCTAGCAAACGATTCAAGTGTCGGCGTTGCACTTCCGAGAACGATTGGACACTTATGGTATTGTCCTCTCCACACTGCTACATCTCTCGCATGATACTTCGGGTTATCTTCTTGCTTATAACTCGATTCATGTTCCTCATCAATAATAATGATTCCTAAATTTTCAAAGGGAGCAAAAATAGCTGAACGCGCACCAACTACCACTTTCACTTCTTTTCTTAAAATTTTGCGCCATTCATCATATTTTTCTCCAACAGAAAGCGCACTGTGAAGAACTGCAACTTGCGAACCGAACCTACCTTTAAAGCGATCTACCATCTGGGGCGTTAGCGCAATTTCAGGAACAAGCACAATTGCTTCTTTTCCTTTCTCGAGCACCGCTGCTATAGATTGTAAATACACTTCAGTCTTACCACTTCCTGTAACACCATATAGTAAAAATGGATTGTAAGTTTCATTTGTAATTGATGACAAAATCGGTGTAATTACTTGTTTTTGTTCCTCAGTAAGCGGAAATGGTTTCGTTTGTTCAAAATCATCATCGTCATACGGATTCCGGTATACTTCTACATACTTTTCTGAGATTAGACCCTTTTTAACAAGTGATTTTATTGGAGCATCTGTTATTTGTAATTCTTCTGTTAAATTTTTCAACGGTACACTTCTGTAGTTTTCTACAAAATAATAGAGTACATCTTGTTGTTTTTTACTTTTCAGTTCAAATGCTGCTAATTCCAATTTATCTGCCGGCAACTCCGGTTGAACTACTCTTTGTTTCTTCTTCTGCACTTTATCCTTTACTTGATAAACCACTTCAGTCGTACCATTTTTAATTTCTTGTTGAATAGTGCGATATAGGTGCGGCTGCGCTTCGATAGCTTCCCAATCTATCGTTTCCTTCCCTTGAAATAAAGAAAGAATTTCTGGCGCTACTTCTTCTTGGTTACGAAGTTGCAGACGCTTTTTATATGTTGCTTTTATCGCCGTCGGAAGCATCACCTGAAAGGCTGATATCATATAACATAACGTTTCATTTGTAAGCCAATACCCAAGCTTTAATAATTCATCATTTAAAACCGGAGTGACATCTAATATTTCATACAACGCTTTTAACTTTTTACTTTCTAGATCAACCGAATCCTTTATGCCAATAATAAAACCTTGCAATTTCCTCGGACCGAATGGGACTACTACACGCATTCCTGTTTGCACGATATCTTCCCATTTTTCAGGGATAATATAATCAAACGGTCGATCTGTTTGACGTGCAGGTACATCAACAATTACACTTGCAAACTTCATACATGATCATCTTCTAACATCATTTCTATTTGCTTTAATATTTCATGAGCCACTTCTTTCTTCGTTAAAAGTGGCAGCTCAATAATTTCTCCATCTTTTCTATACATTGTCACAATATTTGTATCTGTACCAAACCCAGCTCCTTGCGCCTTCACGTCATTCGCAACAATCATATTTGCATTTTTCTCACGTAATTTTCTCGTTGCGTATTCCTCTATGTTTGTCGTTTCAGCTGCAAAACCGATAAGTAACTGTTGGTCCTTTTTCTCACCTAACGTTTTTAAAATATCCACTGTTCTTTCTAATTCAATTACAGCATCGCCATTTTTCTTTTTCATTTTATTATCATGCACATATTTTGGGCGGTAATCTGCAACTGCTGCTGTTTTGATGACAACATCCACATTCTGATAATGTTGAAGGACTGCCTCTAACATATCTTGTGCAGATTCTACTTGTATTCTTGTTACATGTAATGGTGACTCTAATGCTGTCGGTCCTGACACAAGTATGACATCAGCACCTAAGCCTGCTGCAACTTCTGCGATCGCATACCCCATCTTTCCAGAAGAAAAATTCGTCATAAAACGAACCGGATCAATCTTTTCACGTGTCGGTCCAGCTGTTATTAATATTCGCTTTCCTTGCAATGGTTTTTGTTCTGAGAAAGCCTCTTCTAGCCGTCCAATAATCGCTTCAGGTTCTTCCAGTCTTCCTTTTGCTACATAACCACATGCTAAAAAACCTTCCCCAGGCTCAATAAATGTATATCCTAATGTTTTTAACGTCATCATGTTTTTTTGAACAATTTTATTTTCATACATATGCACATTCATAGCCGGTGCAATCCACACTGGAGCTGTAGTAGCTAACAAAGTAGTTGTAATCATATCATCAGCAATACCGCCAGCTAACTTTCCAATGCAATTAGCTGTAGCCGGTGCAACAAGTACAACATCTGCCCAATCCGCTAAATCAATATGAGCGATAACAGCCGAGTCTCTCTCATCAAACGTATCCGTATATACATCATGGCGAGAAAGTGCTTGAAATGTAAGAGGCGTAACAAACTTCATTGCCGACTCACTCATCATTACTTTTACAAGAGCGCCAGCTTGTGTTAATTTACTTGTTAACGCAGCCGCTTTAAAAACTGCAATGCCTCCTGTTACACATAGAAGTATCTTTTTCCCTTTTAGCATATGACTCGTCCTCTTTCTTTTTCAAACTTATTCTACTGAAATAGAATTTTCAGCTCGTCAGTACCAGTATTTCGTTCCGTCTTTTTCGATTCCTTTTCATCCCTATCGTAAAAAAATAACAACCTACTTGTAAATAGGTTGTTACCGTTACATAGAAAATTATAAAGTCTATGTTTTAATTTGTCGAAAAGAATGTCTTAATCGATTATTTTGTCATCGCATGGTACATATTTTAATACTTCTGCATCGATTTCTTCTAATGATTTACCTACACATTTATGAGAAACAGGCTTTTCAATAACACAATTGTCAGCAATTTGCATTTCACGTGCACGCTTTGCAGCTACTGTTACAAGTGTATATTTAGAATCGATTTTTGTTAATAATGAGTCAATTGATGGATTTAACATAATTATAGACCCTCCGTCATTTCTTTATAGTATTTTGCCACTCTTTCGCGGCGGCAATGTTCACCAACCACAATTGCTTTAATTCGGTCGCAAGCTAATTCAACTTGATCGTTTTCTACAACATAGTCATAAGCGTCCATCATTTCGATTTCTTCTTTCGCTACAGTTAAACGATTTTCAATAACATCTTCAGTTTCTGTACCACGGCCGACAATTCGGTTCTTTAGTTCAGATAAACTTGGAGGTGCTAAGAAAATAAATACACCTTCAGGGAAGGCTTTCTTAACTTGAATTGCTCCTTGTACTTCAATTTCTAAGAACACATCTTTTCCTTCTTGTAACGTTTTTTCAACATAATCAATCGGTGTTCCGTAATAATTACCAACGAACTCAGYCCATTCAAGTAACTTTTCATTACGAATCATTTCTTCAAATTCTTCTCTCTCTTTAAAGAAATAATCCACACCATCTACTTCACCTTCACGCGGTTTACGTGTCGTTACTGAAATAGAGTACTGAAAACGTGTGTCTTCATGGCTAAACAGCTCTTTTCGAACCGTTCCTTTCCCGACACCAGAAGGTCCCGAAAGAACGATGAGCAATCCTCTTCTACTTCTCATAAATATGTAAAACCTACCCTTCCTCACTTAAATCTTCTTTATTATTCAAACGATGTGCAATCGTCTCTGGCTGAATTGGACTTAATACTACATGCCCATCATCCATAACAATAACCGCCCTTGTTTTTCTCCCATACGTAGCATCAAGCAAAGCATTATGTTCACGCGCTTCCTGTACTGTTCGTTTAATAGGAGCTGACTCCGGACTTACAATAGCAATAATTCGATGAGCAGATACAATATTTCCGTATCCAATATTTAAAAACCGCATAGCCATAGTTTGCGCCTCCTAGTAAGTCTATCCGATTTCTCCACCACGTATAACTTTATATATTTTTTGAAAGCTACTCAATATTTTGTACTTGTTCACGAATTTTTTCAAGGTTATTTTTCATTTCTACGACATATTTTGAAATTGTTAAGTCATTTGCCTTAGAACCTATCGTATTTACTTCCCTATGCATCTCTTGCACAATGAAGTCCATTTTCCTTCCAACAGGCTCTGTAATTTGCAGTGCTTCACGAAATTGATCTAAATGACTCTGTAATCGAACTAATTCTTCGTGAATATCTGAACGCTCTGCAAATATTGCTATTTCTGTCAACAATCGTTGTTCATCTAAATCTTGATTATGTAATTCTTTTAAGCGATTTTCTAATCGTTCACGATATTTTTGTGTGACAATTGGTGCATGTGGAATAATTGCATTTACACAATTATGAATCTCTTGCAAACGATATGCTATATCTTTATGTAATCGTTCTCCTTCGCCATCTCTCATCGTTTTCAACATATGAGCAGCTTGGCGAACAGCCTCATATAAACCGGTTTCAAATTGTTCATTTACATTTTCTATTTCTTCAACTGCCGTTACTTCTGGCATTCTCATTAGTTGCCCGAGTGTAATAGAATCTTGTAATTGAAATTTCCCTTTTATATTTTCCATAATGGATTGGTACTGTTCAAGAAGTTCCCAATTCACAGTTAATTTTCTTTCAACAAGCCCTTCACCTGTTATACTAATAGACACTTCAATACGTCCACGGCGAACTTGCTTTGCAATTATTTTACGAATCTTGTCTTCAAACACCATCATTTGCTTCGGAAGCCGAATACTCATTTCTAAAAAACGATGGTTCACCGACTTCATTTCTACTGTTATTTGAAAAGTATCGTTTTCTACCTTCGATCTTCCAAATCCTGTCATACTACAAATCATCTTTATCACATCCAAGCCATGAAATAACTCAATGAAAAAGGTAATAGAGATGCAACTCTACTACCTTCTGTAAATTATATCATATTTTCATATCATTGACTATTTCAAGTTTAATCCCTTCTTATATAACAGTGGCTTTTTCTTTTTTTCCTTTTTTCTTGTTAATAAGGATCCTACTAATAAGAAGGTAGGAATAGATGATAATCCCCCAATTAACAACCAATCTCGTGCTTGTATCGGCATTGTGCTAAAAATCGGCTGTAATGGTGGATAATATATAACTACAAGCATTAACAGTAAAGAAATAATAACCGCCCCTACTAAATATATATTTCCAAACGGGTTGCGGTGAAATATAGAATGTTCACTACGACAATCAAATACATGAATAAGCTGAGCCAGTACTAATGTTGCGAAGGCTACCGTTTGTGCATACTTCAATTCATTCGGATGCTGGTTAAATGCAATAATAAACGCTACTAATGTCACTGCTCCGATTAGAAAACCACGACTTATAATTTTCCACGCAAGCCCTCTAGCGAACACCCCTTCTTTCGGATGGCGTGGTGTTCTCTTCATCACATCTCCTTCAGCCTTATCCAAACCTAATGCCATCGCTGGTAAACCGTCAGTAACTAAGTTCACCCATAAAATTTGAATTGGAACCATCGGCAATGGCAGTGCCAGTAACATCGCAAATAACATAACTAAAATTTCACCAACGTTAGATGCTAACAAATACCGAATAAACTTCCGAATATTTTCATATATGTTTCTACCTTCTTTAATCGCCGATTTAATCGTAGCAAAGTTATCATCTAACAACACAAGTGAAGAAGCTTCTTTTGCAACATCTGTCCCTGTAATTCCCATCGCAATCCCTATATCAGCTGTTTTAATAGCTGGAGCATCGTTCACTCCATCACCTGTCATAGCTACTATATGCCCCTTATTTTGCAGCGCCTTAACGATTTTCAATTTATGCTCAGGAGACACACGAGCGAATACATACGTATCTTCTACAATATCTTCTAATGCCTCTACATCCATATTCGCAAGTTCTACACCTTCAACAACGCGTCCACCCGCTGGTAAAACCCCTAACTGTTCCGCAATTGCCATTGCTGTCACTTTATGATCTCCCGTAATCATTACCGTTCTAATACCAGCTTCCTTACACTCTTTCACCGCTTGCGCCACTTCTGGTCTTGGCGGATCTATCATTCCTTGTATTCCAACAAGCATAAAATCCTGTTCGACTTCTCTTTCGTGTTCAATTGAATCTGTAGCTTTTAACGGTTTAAATGCCACCGCAATCGTTCGTAAAGCCTGACTTCCTAAACTATGAATCGCTGCCTGCACTTCTTTTCGATACATTTCACTTAAAGGCTGCTGCTTATTTCCCCACAAAATTGTTTGACTCATTTGCAAAAGAACATCTGGCGCTCCTTTTGTAATAACAAATTTTTTACCTTCACGATCACGAACGATAACGCTCATCATTTTTCTAGTTGAATCAAAAGGAAATTCACGAATGACTTCAAACTTTCCTTTAAGAGCTTCACGTGATATTCCCGCCTTCATTGCAGCCGCAACGAGAGCTCCCTCTGTTGGATCTCCATCTAACACATACGTCTTTTTCTTTTGAATAACATTCGCATTATTACATAAACAGCCAAATGTAAGTAGTTGATACAATGATTTCGTCTTAGTAGGATCAATTACTTCTTCACCTTTCATAAACGAACCTGCCGGCTCATAGCCTTGACCTGTTACTTTCCACAATTCTCCGCCTGACCACATATGCGTTACCATCATTTTATTTTGTGTCATTGTTCCTGTTTTATCTGAGCAAATAACAGAAGCACAGCCTAACGTTTCTACAGCTGGTAACTTTCGCACAATTGCCCTCTTTTTAATCATACGCTGTACACCAAGTGATAGCGCAACCGTAACGATAGCTGGTAATCCTTCTGGAATAGCTGCAACAGCAAGCGAAACCCCAGCCAAAAACATGTGATACACTTCATTCCCTTGATATACACCAGCTAATACAACAAGAGCTGTCAAAATAAGAGCAACAATAATCAAAATTTTCCCAAGCTGTTCTAATCTTCTTTGTAATGGAGTTTCCATTTGTACAGCATTTTGCAACATATTTGCAATTTGCCCCATAGCTGTATTCATTCCAGTCGCTACGACTACTCCTGTTCCAGCACCTCTCGTTATCATCGTCCCCATAAATGCCATGTTTTTTTGATCACCAATTGAAACATCTTGGCCTTGTAACGCCTCTACCTTCTTTTGTACAGGCAATGACTCTCCTGTAAGAGCCGATTCTTCAATATATAAACTTGAAGATTCCACAAGGCGAACATCCGCGCCAATACGGTCACCACTAGAAAACTTAATAATATCACCTAGTACAAGTGCTTTTGACGGCGCTTTTATCCACTTCCCATTTCTTAGTACAGTAACTTGAGGAGCTGCCAATTCTTTTAAAGCTTCCAACGATTTTTCAGCTTTCCTCTCTTGAAAAAAACCGAGGACACCATTGATAATAACAATTGCAACAATTGCAATCGAATCAATATACTCTCCTAAAAAAGCTGAAATAATTGTAGCACCAAATAAAACAAGTACCATAAAATCTTTAAATTGCGCTAAAAACACCATAAGCGCAGAAGGCCGCTTTGCTTCTTGCAATTCATTTGTACCAAATTTCTTTAATCGGCCCTCTGCTTCTTGCTCTGTAAGACCTACCTCCACATTCGTATTCGTTCTTTCCTCGACTTCATGTGCTCGCATTTCATACCAATTCATCCTGCCATCGACCTCCTGATTCCAGACATACTCTAATGAAAGCTTATTCAGCCTCGTCCAAAAAAATGCTATAATTAACTTTTAGTTAGAAAGGAGTGTTCATTCATGGCATTCGATGGATTATTTACAAGAGCAATTACACATGAAATTGCAAATTCTCTTCAAACAGGAAGAATTTCAAAAATATATCAACCCTCAAAATATGAAGTTTTATTACATATTCGAGCAAACGGAAAAAATCAAAAGCTGATTCTTTCATCTCACCCTACATATGCGCGTATGCACTTAACAAATCAAAACTACGATTCACCAGCGCTACCGCCGATGTTTTGTATGCTTCTTCGCAAGCATTTAGAAGGTGGATTTATTGAAAAAATTGAACAAATTGACTTAGAACGTATTATTCAAATTACAGTCCGCAGTCGTAATGAAATCGGTGACGAATCAGTAAAAACATTAGTAATCGAAATAATGGGACGACACAGTAATATTATCTTAGTAGATACGAAAACAAATGTTATTTTAGATAGCTTAAAACACGTTTCTTTAGCGGTAAACCGACATCGTACTGTATATGCTGGAGCTGAATATGTTGCCCCACCAGCACAACATAAAGTTAATCCGCTTCTTATCGAAACAGAAGATGATTTCATTAAACCGCTCGACTTTTTATCTGGCAACATGGACAAACAACTTGTCGGAGCATTCATGGGAATTTCCCCATTATTTGCAAAAGAAGTTGTAAAAAAAGCAGGTATGGCAAATGAAAAAGCATTATCTGAAGCTTTCTTCAGCTTGCAAAAACCATTGCTAACACATCAGTACGTGCCAGCAATGATAACAGCAAATGGAAAAGAGTTCTTTTACCTATTCCCTCTTTCTCACTTACAAGGAAATGAAAAAACATTTTCATCTGTTAGTGTATTATTAGATCGTTTCTTCTTTGGTAAAGCTGAGCGCGATCGTGTAAAACAACAAGCTCACGATTTAGAACGATTTATGCAAAATGAGAAGTCAAAAAATGAAAAGAAACTAATTAAACTGGAAAAAACATTACAAGATGCCGGAAAAGCAGATAAATATCAACTATTTGGAGAGCTACTTACAGCCAATATGTACGCCTTGAAAAAAGGTGATAAAGAGATTGAAGTCGTTAACTATTACGACGAAAATGGTGGGACTGTAAAAATCACATTAAATCCTTTAAAAACACCATCTGAAAATGCACAACGCTATTTCCAAAAGTACCAAAAAGCGAAAAATTCAGTTGCTATTGTAGAAGAACAAATCGTAAAAACAAATGAAGAAATTCTTTATTTTGATAGCTTACTTCAACAAATGGAGGCTGCTTCTTCAAAAGATATTGAAGAGATTCGTGAAGAACTGGCCGAAGAAGGTTATGTGCGCAATCGTAAGAAGAAAAATGCAAAGAAAAAACCGACAAAACCAGTATTGGACAAATATTTAGCTAGTGATGGTACAGAAATTTTCGTCGGTAAAAACAATAAGCAAAATGATTATTTAACAACGAAATTCTCCCGTCGCGATGAAATTTGGTTACATACGAAAGACATACCTGGGTCCCACGTTGTCATTCGTTCTCTTGAACCTACGGAAGAGACTTTACATGAGGCCGCTAAAATCGCTGCTTATTACAGTAAAGCAAAAGATTCTAGCTCTGTTCCTGTAGATTTCACAAAGGTACGCCATGTCAAAAAACCGAGCGGTGCAAAACTTGGATTTGTTACATATGACAATCAACAAACATTATATGTAACACCAGATGCTGATACAGTAATGAAATTAAAAGCGTAAATACTTAAAAATGCGTTGCTAGCAAGCAACGCATTTTTCTATGTTTTCAGCTTAGTTCATATACCCATTCACTAATTCATAACATCTTTCTTTTGTCATCTTATATTTTTCATCTGCAGCTTTGATATATCTCATCGTTCCATTATTTTCATCTGTAGCAATTGCTTTAACTTTACTTTCCTAACTTCAATATTGTCAAAAAATTTGACAGTGCTATTTCATATTTGTATAAATTTTTTGACAGTGTGTAAAGAAAGTGAATCTTGAGTTGATGTTTTTTCATTCTCCCAACTGCTAATTGCAGTAATCTGTATTTCACGAGCAGCCCACCGCCCACAAATAATGGGCTAAATTTCTTATCTTCTCTAAAACATATGTAATTCCCACTATCTTTTCTCTAAAGATATTTTTTGGCACGCTATTTGCTTTATTCAATACTGTGAAAAGGGGGAATTAACATGACTTTAAGAA
>NZ_JBFUIN010000073.1:0-13194 GCF_056401855.1 Bacillus sp. P4_D3 | reverse complement strand
GGAAACAACAATATCATTAGGTATTGTTTTGTTTTTTTATTGTGACAGTTCAAGAACGTTCTTTCTTCTTATTCGTAGTAGAGAAGGAGAATGAGTGAAATGAAAAAAGAAAAAGCAGTTGTTGTTTTTAGTGGTGGACAAGATAGTACAACATGTTTATTTTGGGCAATACAACAGTTTGCAGAAGTGGAAGCTGTAACGTTTAATTACAATCAACGTCATAAGTTAGAAATTGATTGTGCAGTGGAAATCGCGAAAGAGTTAGGAATTAAACATACGGTACTAGATATGAGTTTATTAAATCAACTTGCTCCAAATGCGTTAACGAGAACGGATATGGAGATTACACATGAAGAAGGTGAATTACCATCAACATTTGTAGATGGACGAAATTTACTGTTTTTATCATTTGCGGCTGTATTAGCAAAACAAGTTGGAGCACGTCATATTGTAACGGGTGTATGTGAAACTGATTTCAGTGGTTATCCAGATTGTCGTGACGTGTTTGTGAAATCATTAAACGTTACATTAAATTTATCTATGGATTATCCGTTTGTTATTCATACACCACTTATGTGGATTGATAAAGCAGAGACATGGAAATTATCTGATGAACTTGGAGCATTTGAGTTTGTTAGAGAAAAAACATTAACATGTTATAACGGAATCATTGGTGATGGTTGCGGTGAATGTCCAGCATGTCAACTTCGTAAAGCAGGATTAGATACGTATCTACAAGAACGCGAAGGAGCGAGCAACTAATGGATAACTTTTTTGGATTTCGCATCGTAGAAAATTTGCAAAAAATGGACAAGGATATTCAGCGTGAACAACTCAAATATCATAATAAAAGAGTAATGGTCAGCAAGGAATTTACATTTGACGCAGCGCACCATTTACACTGCTATGAAGGGAAATGTAAAAATTTACATGGACACACATATAAAGTCGTATTTGGAATTAGCGGATATGTAAATGAAATAGGCCTTGCAATTGACTTTGGCGATATAAAAGAGATTTGGAAAAATGAAATAGAAATTTATTTAGATCATCGTTATTTAAACGAAACATTGCCAGAAATGAATACGACTGCTGAAAATATGGTCGTTTGGATTTATGAAAAGATGGCAGAAGCATTAACGAAAGATAATCGTGCGAACGAATACAAGGGAGCTCGTGTTGAATTTGTTCGTCTTTTTGAGACGCCGACTAGTTATGCGGAAGTAAGACGGGAGTGGATGCTCGATGAGTAAAATCCCCGTCTTAGAAATATTTGGTCCGACCATTCAAGGAGAAGGGATGGTTGTAGGACAAAAGACAATGTTTATCCGTACAGCGGGCTGTGATTATAGCTGTGCTTGGTGTGATTCTGCTTTTACATGGGATGGATCGGCCAAAGATCAAATTAAACAAATGACACCGGAAGACATTTGGAATGAGCTTGTAGAAATTGGTGGAGAAAATTTTTCTCATGTTACGATTTCGGGTGGAAATCCTGTTTTGCTGAAAAATATGCAATTTCTTCTTTCTATATTAAAGGAGAATGGAATGCGAACAGCGGTAGAAACGCAAGGGAGTAAATGGCAAGATTGGTTGCTTCAAATTGATGAGGTAACGATTTCTCCAAAACCACCAAGTTCAACTATGCAAACAGATTTTCAGATGTTAGATTCTGTTATTCATAAACTAGCAGAGAAAGATTTTAGTTTAAAAGTAGTAGTATTCGATGATCAAGATTTTGAATATGCAGTTAAGATGCACGAGCGTTATCCGAATGTACCATTCTTCTTACAAGTAGGAAATGATGATACGAAAACAGTGGATGATGCGGTGCTTATAAAAAACTTATTAGAAAAATATGAATGGCTTATTGAAAAAGCTGTGAATTGTAAAGAAATGAATGATGCGAAAGTACTGCCTCAGCTTCATGCATTAGTATGGGGAAATAAACGAGGGGTATAATGAGAAGGGATGTTTAAAATGGCAGGAAGATTAGATGAAGATTTAAAAGATGTAACATTATTAGGAAATCAAAATACAAAATATTTATTTGAATATAGCCCGGGAATTTTAGAGGTATTTGATAATAACCATCCAAACCGTGATTACTTTGTAAAATTCAATTGTCCTGAATTTACAAGTTTATGTCCGAAAACAGGACAACCAGATTTTGCAACAATTTATATTAGCTACATTCCAGAACAAAGAATGGTAGAGAGTAAATCTTTAAAGCTATATTTATTTAGCTTCCGAAATCATGGTGACTTCCACGAAGATTGCATGAACGTTATTATGAATGATTTAATTAAATTAATGGATCCACGCTATATTGAGGTATGGGGGAAATTCACACCACGTGGTGGTATTTCAATCGATCCTTACTGTAACTACGGCCGCCCAGGAACTAAGTATGAGAAAATGGCAGACTACCGTATGATGAATCACGATTTATATCCAGAAAAGATCGATAATCGTTAATATAGAAAGAAAGGATCTGTATGATATACAGATCCTTTCTTTCTATTATATTATGCATGTTGATTAATGACAGTATAGTTTTTATGGCTTACAACTGTAAGAGGTTCCATATCTAGTTCTCTAAAATTCTCCATAATTGTTATATCAACAATAACGGAGTTTTGATTTACCTTTTGAACACGGCCTTGCATTCCACCTTTAAATTCAATGATATCTCCAGTTTCTGCGATCTGCATAAGCAACTCTCCTTGTTCCAGTTTTCCCAAAAAAAGAATAATTTGGGCTTTTTTATTTCCTCTTATTTTGAACTATATTTACTACTTTGTAAATGTTTCCAAAGTAAAAATTCGAAAAATATTCACTTTTTGTAAGGAAATATGTAAAAAATATTGTTTAGGAGAGGAATGATGAAAGTGCATACATCTTTATATAGGAGTATAATGAAAGATACAATAACCTACTAAAGTGGGAGAAATTAGGGGCGGTAAAATGATGTTTGAAGTTGTGGGGAGCTTTATAGCGATTTTATTATTTTTATTTTCTTATATGCAGTTGAAGAAAGTGCGTCATCATGAAACAACTACATATTTTGATGGACTGGATGGTGTGCACACATCGATAACATATGATAGTGGTGGGGATATATAACTTTCTTTTTATGCATGGTATGATGGCAATAAGAAATAGTACGTAATATAGTTCGTAAGGGATGAATGGGGAGTGGAAAGAATGCGAATTTCTTTTATTCGTCATGGTCGTTTGGACAGTACTATAGAGCCAATGACAATTATTTCATTTCGTGAATGGATGAAGCAATATGATTTAGGGACTACAGTAAAAAAAACTCCTATACCAATTGAAACAATTGAGATGATTGAATCAGCGAATTTGGTCGTAACGAGTGATCAGAGGCGTGCTGCGCGATCAACAGCCGAATTAACGGATTCTTTATCTTTTGTGCAAAATCCTCTTTTTAGGGAAGCTGAAGTTCCAACGAGTTTTTATGCTCCAAAATGGTTGAAATGTAAACCTAATGTATGGATGTTTATTGGACGTACACGATGGATAGTTGGTTATAGTAAAGATGTTGAGTCTTATAAGGAAGTACGAGAAAGAGCAAGGCAAGCTGCTAATATGTTGCACCGTTATGCGCTCGTACATGGACGTATTGYCCTTGTAGGTCATAGTTATTTTAATCCGATGATTGGGACTGAACTGAGGGCAATGGGGTGGTCTGGTTCGCCTATTTTCCATAGGAAGCCATGGGGATGTACAACGTATACATTTCATGAGGCGATGGATGGAAATGTATTAAATACAAAATTAACTTAAAAGAGGCTGTCCCTTTGGCAGCCTCTTTCTCTACATAACAAGCAAAAAAAGAATTGTCTTTTTAAGATATAGAAACCAATGACCGTAATGGTTTTATTAGATGGGCATACGGTTCGCCAACGAGCATAACGGTTGTATCTTTTTTATAACCAAGTTTTTCATATAGTGAAAAAGCACGTTTGTTTTCTAAATTAACAAGTAAGGCAATTTTTTCATGACCTTTTTCAGTTGCATGAAGTTCAGCGGCATCGATTAATTTAGAGCCAATGCCACGTCCACTGTACATATTTGAAACTGACAACGTGTCAATATAATACTCATCAAGTTCAGCTTCTTTTTCTAACGTAATGGATTCATCTTCATGTAGTTCTCTTAAGTGGTGTACGATTGGTGCATCAAGTTGCTCAGCGTCACTACCGTGATAAACGACAATAACTCCAACTACTTTTCCATCTTGTTCAGCCACTAAACAGTTTTCATAGCTCAATCGATTATTTTCTTTTGCGAACCATGTTTCAAGTCCTAGTATTACTTTTGCTTCAATTGTGCTACCTGTGATTTTTTCAGCAATTTCGTGCAGAGCGTCATACAGTAAAGGTGCTACTCCTACCGCATCTGTCTTTTTTGCTTTCCGAATCATAGTATCCCTCCTAGTTCTATGTATATATTGTAGCATAAAATAAAATAACAAACAGTGGCTTGGAACTTTGTTATACAGAGCGTCAAAAAGTTTGATATAGAGAAGTAGCTATGTTAGTATATGATATTTAGTGCGAATATAATAAAGTGATATAGCTATAAAAATAATGAAAGTGAATTACATAATAGCAACGGGATAATTTTACCGTTGTCGACCTATAGAAGATGCGATAAAATAAACTATTGCAGAGAGGTGAAATACATGGATAAACAATTAGCAAATGCAATTTTGGATCAGCTGAAAAATGGTGAAATAAAGGAGTATGTTGCGACGAAAGATGTATTTTATACGTTCAGGGAAGTTGTTGTAAATCGAGAAGATTTTAAACATATTATCGGGAACGCACAGCGCGGTGGACAGGTAATTTATACATATTCAGAAACACCACGTTCATAAATAGAAGATAAAGGAGAGGAGAATTATGGGGGATTTTAAACAAGGCATCTTGCCACATTGGGATTACATGTGGAAAGATAGAGCTGGGAATAGGTTTATGGGAATGGTTATGTATCCAGAGAAACGAAAATGTTCAGCAAAAATGCTTCAGAAAATAAAAAGAGCATATGAGCAAGCAATAGAAATTAAAGTAACTGTACAAGTTCAACATACATACCAGTACGTAGAAGGAATGATTGTATACTTTGATGAAGAAGCTCCTGTATGCACAATGCTTGATAAAGATGAGAATCCACATCATATATTTGTAAAAGATATTTTGCGTATTGAGCACCCTGAATAATTTTTTTCATAAATAAATTGAAGTTCCATAATAATAATCTTTTTCTATAATAGTTATCTTTTAGTATGTAACGAGGAACGAAAGAGTATGTATAAATATTTAATAAAGTAAAGTTGATAAATGTAATCGTTTTTTGGAACAGATTATCGTTTAAGGTCTGTTCTTTTTTGCGTGATGCTGGAGAAATATATTACTCCAGCATTTACTGTTTTATGACAAAAAATATTGTTAACTTTTTTAAAAATAAGGTTAAATTCGTTGACAACTTTTTTGAAAAGCACTTTATTGACATGAGTTTTAGAATGTTGTTTCATAGTCTTTGTATTGAAAAAAATCGACGGTCATGTCGAAAAGTAAAAGTTAAAAAAAGAAAGAATTTATACATATATCTTGTGTCTTATTTTGAAACGTAATACAATATATAGAGAAAACAAGAAACGACATACAGAGAATATAGATTGGAGAGGGAGGGTCGGAAATGTTAGTTGCATATGATTCTATGACAGGAAACGTGAAGCGTTTCATCCACAAATTAAATATGCCGACCATTCAAATTGATGAAGCTCTAATATTAGATGAAGACTTTATTCTTATTACGTATACAACAGGTTTTGGAAATGTACCGGAACGTGTTTTAGACTTTTTAGAACGCAATAATGAAAAATTAAAAGGCGTATCTGCAAGTGGCAATCGTAATTGGGGAGACATGTTTGGTGCAAGTGCTGACAAAATTTCTACTAAATATGAAGTGCCTATTGTATCAAAATTTGAGTTATCTGGAACAAATAATGATGTAGAATATTTTAAAGAAAGGGTGCGGGAGATTGCGACACATTGAACTGAATAATGAAATCACGCAAATGCAGGACGGTTTTTATCAGCTTCATAAAGATAAAGAGGCATTAGAAGTCTTTATGGAAGAAGCTAGAGAGAATACCGTTCATTTTAATAGCGTGGCAGAGCGAATGGAGTATATGAAAGAACATGATTACTATTACAACGTTCTGGACGAGTATAGCTTGGAGGAAGTAGAAGGAGTTTATAACATCGCTTATGGTGAAAACTTCGAGTTCCAATCTTATATGGCAGCATCTAAGTTCTATAAAGATTATGCGTTAAAAACGAATGATCAAAAACAATACTTAGAAAGCTATGAAGATCGTGTAGCAATTGTGTCATTATACCTAGGACGCGGTGATGTTGCGAAGGCAAAACAATTCGCAAGCATGATTGTAAAACAAAACTACCAACCAGCGACACCAACCTTTTTAAATGCGGGAAGAAGCAGAAGAGGAGAAATGGTGTCTTRTTTCTTGTTAGAGATGGACGATAGCTTAAATTCAATCGGTTTTAACATTAATACTGCGATGCAATTATCGAAAATCGGTGGTGGAGTAGCTTTAAACTTATCTAAGCTACGCGCACGTGGTGAGCAAATTAAAGGTATTGATAACGCCGCAAGTGGTGTAGTGCCTGTTATGAAATTGCTTGAAGATTCGTTTTCATATGCGAATCAACTTGGCCAACGAAAAGGTGCCGGCGCTGTATACTTAAACATTTTCCATTGGGATATTATAGAATTCCTTGATACAAAAAAAATAAATGCCGATGAGAAGAGCCGTATTCAGTCTCTATCAATCGGAATTATCATTCCAAGTAAGTTCTTTGAGCTTGCTGAGAAAAACGAACCTTTCCATGTTTTCGCGCCTTATACAGTATTTAAAGAGTACGGAAAACATTTAGATGATATAGATATCGACGAAATGTACGATGAATTAATGAGCAATCCGAAAGTGAAGAAGAAGCCACTAGATATTAGTGCGCGTGATATGCTTATTAAAATTGCTATGATTCAGCTTGAGTCTGGTTACCCATACTTAATGTTTAAATCAAATGCAAATAACCAGCATCCACTGAAGGATATTGGAACTGTGAAGATGTCGAACTTGTGTTAAATATGTAGCACCTTCTAGCAGAAATGCTAGTCGAAAACTCCGTTAAACGGGGAAAGCCTCAAGTTTGAGGTAACCTACCGTGCTAAATCTTATCTTAGAATGAAAATATAAAAGTTCAGAATGTATCTTATTATTTTGTATAGCAGAGTTATTGAACAACATAAAGTAATAAGAGACTTTCTGAAAGATTAAGATAAGTAAAAGCCTAACGACTATCCCATTTGGGAGTAGAGCGCAAGCGATTGGCGCTCGAAAAGCGGAGCACCTAACCAGGTAATGCTGTAGGTGATGATATAGTCTGTCCTGTATGGTGACATACAGCAGTTGCATGAGCAACGGACTGAGGAGTAGCGAACTCGGTTGAACATTCGAGACAGAAATCTTCCAGCTACAAGAAACTTCTGAAATAAATGATTACGGTACAGAAGACATTATCCGTCGTGATATTAACTGTAACTTAGGATCGTTAAATATCGTAAACGTAATGGAAAATAAAGAAATTCGTGAAGCAGTTCATGCGGGAATGGAAGCTTTAACAGCTGTTTCTGATATGACGATCATTCCGAATGCCCCAACTGTGAAAAAAGCAAATGATGAGCTTCATTCAGTTGGACTTGGAGCAATGAACTTACACGGATATTTAGCAAAAAATAAAATCGCTTATGAAAGTGCAGAAGCGAAAGAATTCGCTCGTACATTCTTTATGATGTTAAATTACTACTCGATTGAGAAAAGTATGGAAATCGCTAAAGAAAAAGGCGAGACATTTAAAGACTTCGATAAGTCTGATTATGCAAACGGCACATACTTTGAAAAGTATGAAACGAAAGATTACAGCCCAGTAACTGAAAAAGTTCAGCAATTATTTGAAGGAATTCATATTCCAACAAAAGAAGATTGGACAAGTTTAAAAGAGCAAGTACAGAAGAATGGTTTATACAACTCATATCGTCTTGCAATCGCTCCGACACAATCGATCAGTTACGTTCAAAATGCAACTTCAAGCGTAATGCCAATCGTAAGTCAAATTGAATCAAGAACGTATGCGAATGCGACAACATATTATCCAATGCCGTATTTATCAAAAGATACGTTCTGGTACTATAAATCTTCTTACGATATGAATCAGTTTAAATTAATTGATTTAATTGCAGAGGTTCAAGAACATATTGACCAAGGAATTAGTACCATTCTTTATGTTAATAGTGATATTTCAACACGTGAGTTAGCACGTTACTACATTTATGCACATAAAAAAGGCTTGAAGAGTCTTTATTATACGAGAACACGTAAATTAAGCGTGGAAGAGTGCGTGGCTTGTACCGTTTAATATAAAAAGTGAGACATTATGAGCAGRGTTTTTCTGAACCCTGCTCATGCTTAGTTATCAATTTTTTATGTTTATTTAGAGAAGGGGCGATTTAATGCGTGCGGTAAACTGGAACAAAAAAGAAGATGATTTTAGTTTAATGTTTTGGAAGCAAAACATCGCTCAGTTTTGGACAGAAGAAGAAATCGCAGTGTCTTCTGACAAAAATACTTGGGCACAATTATCAAAAGAAGAGCAAATTGCTTATAAGCGTGTATTAGGTGGTTTAACACTTTTAGATACGAAACAAGGCGGCGAAGGGATGCCTCTTGTACTTGTTCATCTTGAAAATTTACAAGCGAAAAGTGTATTAGCTTTCATGGGCGCTATGGAAGAAGTACATGCGAAGAGTTACAGCCATATTTTCACAACGTTAGCTACTGAAGAAGAAATTGATGATATTTTTGAATGGGTAGATAACCATCCATTACTTGAGAAAAAAGCTGGTATTGTTACTAGTTACTATCGTCGTTTATTAAAGCCTGAAGTAACGAAAAAAGAGTTATACATGGCAATGGTAGCAAGTGTGTTCTTAGAAAGTTACTTATTCTATAGTGGGTTCTTCTATCCACTTTACTTAGCAGGTCAAGGCAAATTGACGGCAAGTGGTGAGATTATTAACTTAATAATTCGTGACGAGTCAATTCACGGCGTATTCGTTGGTATTTTAGCACAACAAATCTTCACAGAACTTTCTGCAAAAGAGCAACAAGAAGTACAAACGGAAACGCAAGAGTTATTAATGGAACTGTATGAAATTGAATTGGCATATACAGAAGAAATTTATACTTCTATCGGTCTTGTAGAGGATGTAAATCGTTTCGTTCGTTACAATGCGAATAAAGGACTTATGAACTTAGGACTTGAGCCGAAGTTTGAGGAAGAAGAAATTAACCCAATCGTTTTAAATGGTTTACGTACAGATACGAAAAACCATGACTTCTTCTCTGTAAAAGGAAATGGTTACGTAAAAGCAACGAATGTTGAAAAGTTAGCAGACGATGACTTCGTATTCAATTTTTAATATAGTGTTATAGAAAAAGCTGTCTTTATAGAAAAGACAGCTTTTTTGCTATGAATAGTTTACATAATGTTATTATTTCATGGAAATATTTTAATCTTGTAAAAGCCCAATTTTTGAGGAAGTGGGAATAAAAAAACAAGGATTAAAGTTTTATTTTTCATATTTAGTCGTATGAGAGATTGAATAACTTATGCCAAAATGAATAAAAAATGAGAAGAAAGGAGACCCAACTCCACCTATACGTTCTTTTTACTATTGAATTTTTAAATGCTAGAAATTTTGGCTTAAAAATTGCATGAATATTTAAAAAGTAAAGAAAAGGGAGGTAATATCCGGTGTGATATACAGTTATTTGAAAACGCTTCCTTTTAACTGTCGATTTTTAAATGGAAATTAGATAGAGAAAGTAGGGGGAATGATAGGTGGGAAAAGTAGTTGGTTTAAAACGTTCATTAGGGCTTTGGTCAATTGTTATGCTAGGGGTCGGGTATATGACACCGATGGTTGGGTTTGATACATTTGGAATCGTTTCTGAAAAAACGGGTGGTCATGTTCCAGGAGCTTATCTTATTGCATTAGCGGGGATGTTGTTTACCGCTGCAAGCTACGGCAAAATGGTAAAGGTTTTTCCTACCGCTGGATCAGCTTATACGTATACACAGAAGACAATTAGTGCAAGGCTTGGGTTTCTTGTTGGATGGTCCGCGTTATTGGATTATTTGTTTCTACCGATGGTGAACGCACTATTAACGAGAATTTATATGTCAGCATTTTTCCCAAGTGTTCCTAGTTGGGTATGGGTCATTGGCTTTGTTCTCCTTGTTACATTAATAAATATGATTAGCGTAAATGTTACTGCTAATTTCAATACGTTCTTAGTAATATTTCAAGTGTTAGTAATGGCCGTATTTGTTTTTCTAGTTATAAAAGGCTTATTAGCGGGAGAGGGAACAGGAGAAGTTTTTTCCATTCAGCCGTTTTTTCAATCAGATATACAAATATCACCGTTAGTTGCAGGTGCAACAATTCTTTGTTTCTCATTTTTAGGTTTTGATGCAGTAACTACATTTTCAGAAGAGACACCAAACGCGGAGAAAACAATTCCTCGAGCTATTTTTCTTACTGCTTTAATCGGTGGAGTTTTATTCATTACTACTACGTATTTTACACAATCTATGTTTCCAGATACATCTGTATTTAAAAATCAAGAATCAGCATCTCCAGAAATTGCACTATATGTTGGTGGGAAATTATTTCAAGCTTTCTTTTTAGTAGGAACCCTTATGGGGACACTTGCGTCCGGTTTAGCTTCTCATACAAGTGTGTCCAGGTTATTATACGTAATGGGGCGAGATAATGTAATTCCGAAGAAAATATTCGGATACATTCATCCTCGCTGGCGAACTCCAGTATATAATGTTATTTTTGTAGGAATTATTTCGCTCTTCGCTATATTCATTGATTTAGAAACAGCAGCATCTCTTATTAACTTTGGAGCGCTTATTGCATTTACATTTGTTAATTTATCTGTGATTTCTTACTATATAATCAAGAAAAAAAGATATAAAACGATAAAAGATTTCTTAAATTACCTAGTTATGCCTATTTTGGGTGCTGCTACTGTAGCAGTACTATGGTTTAACCTCAATATCCATTCACTTATTTTGGGACTTTGCTGGGCTGCTATTGGAATTGGGTACCTTCTATATATTACGAACATGTTTCGTTCAGCTCCTCCGCAAATGCATTTTGAAGAAGTACAGGAAATATAAAGTGAAACTWTAATCAGTGGGGGTTTTGTTCATCCCCCACTGATTATTAGCCCTCACCAATCGGGCGTTTACGGGCAGCGGGGCTCCAACCTAACTTCTTTGCTCCAGCCGAATTTTGAGGTGGGAGTTTTACTGCCCACAAATAGCGGGATAAAAAAGCAAAAGACATCGGGAATGGATCCGATGTTTTTTGCTTTGAAGATTGGGCAATCATGCAGTATTGCATAATTCATTCAACGATTCATAAGGAAGAGGGGCAAGTCTAGGGAGGATGGCTGATAAATGATGGTCAACATGGTATTTTCTTTTGGCACAATTATTGCTTTGTACAATTAGTAAAAATATAAAAGCGGGGTGTTATGGTCGTAATCCAAGCAAAAAACAAATACAGTTGAACTTGAAAATCATTTCATTGAAGGTGGTTGCGAAGTTGTAGAAATATTACGTCTAATATGCTAGTTGCATTTTTAACCTAAAGGAGGGACCAAATGAAACTGGATATTTTATTAGAAGAAGTGGAGAGACAACAAATCGGCTATTATTGCATTTTGTCGAATAGTCATCGTTACGATATAGCTGTTACGTATTCGCAACAGTTTCTTGGAAAAGCAATGGTTACCTCAATTCAAAATGGGAGAATGGTTTTATTAAGTCAAGAAGATATTGGAGAGGAACAATATTGGGCACCAAGGCTAGGAATTGAGGTAGAAGATATAGAAGAGCTTCAAAACTTTTTCTATATGATTCTTCAGTCACAAAGGTTAGAAGAACAATATTAATAGAATAAAAGAAAGGGATGATTGATTGTGTATTATGATATTATTACGAGTCCGTGTTATGGAATAATTGAAAAAGTGTCTATTAATAAGGATTCGCGAATTTATGAATGGGAGCCATTATTCTCTATTAAAGATATGAATGGTAAACTGGAAGTAATTAAGATGGGATGTAGTGGAGAAGTTCAATCTTTAGAAGTAGAGGCAGGGGATAAAGTAATTCCAGGTATGGTATTAGCTTATATTCAAGAAGATCTTTTCGTTAGTGGTAGTGATTAAAGATAGAACAATGAGGAAGATGGAGGCGTTCATCTTCCTTTTTTTATTAAGTAAAGGAAAAAACGTTTTATTTTCAGATTAATTAAAAAAATCTGTTTTTAATGATACAATACAAATTAAATAGTTCAAAGGAGGAATAGCAACATGTTTTCCATTGCTCATAAAAAAATTAGACCTATTGTTTCTCTATCTATCGATCAATCTGAAAAGGAATGGAATATAGATGTTGAAAATATAAAAGAATCTTTTCTATTTTTAAAAAGAGGGGAGAAATTATTTGCATACGTTCATGTGAAGGATCTGCTATCAAATAGTAAGGGATTAACTGCTAAGGTATTGCTTTCAAATGCTGTTTCACTAGATACAATATGTCATCTTAGTAAAGATATTTCTTTAACAGCTCTTTTTCAAATTATTGGAGCGCCGATTGCGATAGTAAAAAATGAAATAGATGAGCTAACAGGATATATAAGAAGAGAGGATGTTTTTGCAGAACTATTTAAACAAGAAAATCAGAGTGTTGATATATTGAAAATTATTTTAACGTCTATTCCAATGGGGATTTTTGTAGTAGATCGTGAAAAGAAAATTGTAAATTGCAATGAGTCTGGTTTGAAGATGATTAAATCGACTCCTGAAAAAGTTATGAATGTACCAGCAGAACTGATTTTTAACGAAGAGCACATTAATAACGTATTTACAACGGGAAAAACGATCTTGAATCAATTACAAATCACAAATGAGATGGGTGTATTAGTTGACTATAGTCC
>NZ_JBFUIN010000072.1:0-13270 GCF_056401855.1 Bacillus sp. P4_D3 | reverse complement strand
CACGTAATTCATATCTTCGAGCAAGCGTTTGAACACGTAAACGAGGAAGAATAAAAACGCGAGGAGGGAGAACGATGGCAGAGGCATTAGTGAAAAAGAAACTTATGCTAGAAGGTTTAGATTGTGCAAATTGTGCAATGAAAATTGAAAAAGGTGTTGGGAATATAGAAGGAGTAACGTCTTGTTCAGTAAACTTCGCAACAAAAACGATGCTTTTAGAAACACCGCAAAATAAAGAAAATCAAGTTGTTACGGAAGCGAAGCAACTTGTTACAAAATTAGAGCCGCATATTAAAGTGCAAGAAGAGCAAAAAACAAAATTAATAAAAGAAGTGTTTGTATTAGAAGGTTTAGACTGTGCAAATTGTGCAATGAAGATTGAAAATAAGGTAAAGGAAATGCCAACAGTTTCAGAAGCGACTGTTGATTTCGTATCAAAGAAATTACGAGTAGAAGTTACGAATAAAAGAGAACTTGAATCGACTGTGCAAAATATAAAAAATGTTGTTCAAAAGTTAGAGCCAGATGTAAAAGTTGTTCGTGAAGAGGAAAAGGGACACGACCACGGTCATGATCATGGTGATGGAAATGTGAAAAAGATGATAGGACGATTAGTATTCGGTGGAATTTTGACAGGAATTGCTGCATTAGCCGGATTACCGCAAATGATAACAATTCCATTATTCGTCCTTGCGTATTTATTAATAGGTGGAGATATCGTTTGGAGAGCGGTAAGAAACATAACTCGCGGCCAAGTGTTCGATGAAAACTTTTTAATGGCAATTGCAACTTTAGGAGCTTTCGCGATTCAACAATATCCAGAAGCGGTAGCAGTTATGCTATTTTATCAAGTAGGGGAACTGTTCCAAAGTATTGCAGTAAATCGTTCTCGAAAATCAATTACGTCATTAATGGATATTCGTCCTGACTATGCGAATGTGAAAGTTGGAAACGAAACGAAACAAGTATCACCAGAAGATGTGCAAATTGGTGAGTATATTATCGTAAAACCAGGTGAAAAAGTACCGTTAGACGGGAAAGTAATTGAGGGAACATCAATGATGGATACTTCAGCGTTAACAGGTGAGTCTGTACCGCGAGAAGTGGAAGTTGGTAATGACGTATTAAGTGGTTTTGTAAACCAAAATGGTGTGTTAACTGTTGAAGTTACAAAAGAGTTCGGTGAATCGACTGTATCGAAAATTTTAGACTTAGTACAAAATGCAAGTAGCAAAAAAGCGCCAACAGAAAACTTTATTACGAAGTTTGCACGTTATTATACTCCTGTTGTAGTTATAACAGCGGCAATAATGGCATTTATTCCACCACTTATTTTAGAGGGTGCTACATTCTCCGATTGGATTTACAGAGCTTTAGTGTTCTTAGTAATCTCTTGTCCATGTGCGCTCGTTGTATCGATTCCTCTTGGATTCTTTGGCGGTATTGGTGGGGCATCTAAAAGTGGTATTTTAGTAAAAGGAAGTAACTATTTAGAAGCATTGAATGATGTGAAATATATCGTTTTTGATAAAACAGGAACATTAACAAAAGGTGTCTTTAAAGTTACGAAGATGGATCCTAGTGAAGGTACTACAGCTGAAGAACTATTAGAATATGCAGCATTTGCAGAAGTATATTCAAATCATCCAATTGCACAATCTATTCGAAAAGCATATGGAAAATCAATCGATGAAAATGCTATTGAAGACTATAGTGAAATTTCTGGTCATGGTACGGTTGTAAAAGTACAAGGAAAAGAAATTTTCGCAGGTAATGCAAAGTTAATGAAGAAAGAAAATATTACATTTAAGCAGCCAGAAACAGTAGGTACACTCGTTCATGTTGCTGTAGATGGTAAATATGCGGGTTACATCGTTATCTCTGATGAGGTAAAAGAGGATTCAAAACAAGCAATTCAAAAGTTAAAAGAACTAGGTATTAAGAAGACAGTCATGTTAACTGGTGATGCAAAATCAGTTGGTGCAGCTGTTGGTAAAGAATTAGGTTTAGATGAAGTTCATGCCGAATTATTACCACACCAAAAAGTAGAAGAAATCGAAAAAATTGATGCAGCAAAACGCGGTAAAGAAAAGATTGCATTTGTTGGTGATGGTATTAATGATACACCAGTATTAGCACGAGCAGACGTTGGTATTGCGATGGGCGGTTTAGGGTCAGATGCAGCAATTGAAGCTGCTGACATCGTTATTATGACTGATGAGCCTTCAAAAATTGTGACAGCAGTAAAAATTGCAAAACGTACACGTAGCATCGTATGGCAAAATATTATATTTGCATTAGGGGTAAAAGGGTTAGTGTTATTACTCGGCGCCTTTGGTATTGCAACAATGTGGGAAGCAGTCTTCTCAGATGTTGGTGTGACGCTACTTGCAGTTTTAAATGCAATGCGTGTACTGAGAGTGAAAGATTTATAAAAATAAGAGAGGGCGCGATTACGCCCTCTCTTATTTTTATTATTTTACTGTGTTATTGAGGATGACTGTTGGTAACGTAATATTGAAAAAAACAGAGAAGGAGAAACTTCTCTGTTTATTTTTGTATATTTTTCGCAACCTTTTCTCGAACAGTTTGAATATAATTCATTTTATGATCCCAACATTCTTGGCTTAAATCGACAGGGTACTCTTCAGGGTTTAAAGTTCGCATATACTCTTCCCAAAATAGTGAGAGGCTGCGTTCGTTATATTTTTGGATATCTAATATATTGGGTAATTCATACGTTCTTTTACCGTTAACGAAAATATCTTGATGCAGTTCGCGTGCTTCAAAGTTTGTTACGAATTTACTTATATATGTGTGA
Organism: Bacillus sp. P4_D3; assembly: GCF_056401855.1. Classification (NCBI taxonomy): domain Bacteria; kingdom Bacillati; phylum Bacillota; class Bacilli; order Caryophanales; family Bacillaceae; genus Bacillus; species Bacillus sp. P4_D3. The sequence continues at coordinate 10,449 of NZ_JBFUIN010000072.1, read as the reverse complement.
ACAGGATGGAACATTTTTAAACGTTCTTCTTTTCCAGGTTCTTCTGACTCTAACGCAATATAATCGCCTTCTGCATGATCGTTAACACGGTTAATAATACGATAAATTCGTTTAAGTCCTGGAGTGGTAATTTTTTCAGGGTTAGATGAAATTTTAATTGTATCATTTAATTTTCCGTCAGTATCTTCAATAGCGACTAGTTTGTAAACAGCCCCTAATGCTGGTTGCTCAAAGGCTGTAATCAGCTTTGTGCCAACACCCCATACATCAATCTTTGCCCCTTGAGATTTCAAATGCATAATCGTATATTCATCTAAGTCGCTAGAAGCGATAATTTTTGTGTTTGTAAATCCAGCTTCATCAAGTTGTTTTCTTGCTTCCTTTGATAAATATGCCATATCACCACTATCCAAGCGAATGCCATAAAAATTGATACGATCCCCGAATTCTTTTGCGACACGAATCGCATTTGGAACACCAGATTTCAAAGTGTCGTATGTATCGACGAGAAATACGCATTTTTTATGTGTTTCAGCATATTTTTTAAACGCAACATATTCATCACGATATGCTTGAACGAAAGAGTGGGCATGTGTGCCGGCTACAGGGATGCCAAAGCGTTTCCCTGCCCGAACGTTACTTGTAGAAGAGAAACCGCCAATGAAAGCAGCTCGTGTTCCCCAAAGGGCAGCATCAAACTCATGAGCACGTCTTGTACCAAACTCTAAAAGTTCATCATTATTTGCAGCGTGCTTCATACGTGCAGCTTTTGTAGCAATTAATGTTTGGTAATTTACAATATTTAAGAGGGCGGTTTCAATTATTTGTGCCTCGCCAAGTGGTGCATCGACACGTAATAAAGGCTCATTATTAAAAACAACTTCGCCTTCTTGCATACTACGAATTATTCCAGTGAACTTCATATTTTGTAAATAATGAAGGAAGTCTTCTTCAAATTGCAGCTCGGCTAAATAAGCGAGATCACTTTCGGTAAAGCTGAAATTTTCTATGTACTCTACAATTTTTTCAAGCCCAGCAAAAACAGCATAGCCGTTTTCAAACGGAAGCTTTCGAAAGTATAGATCAAAAACAGAACGGCGAGTATGAATACCATCTTTCCAATATGTATAAGCCATGTTGATTTGATATAAATCTGTATGTAAGGCGTAACTATCGTCTTTATAATGATTCATTGCGAAAACACCTCCGTAATTTGGTTATAGTATACCAATTTTTTCCCTTTCGTAGCAAAGAAGTAATAGGGGATTGAAGTCAAGAGAGAAAAAAATGAAATAATGCATATTTTTTAGAAAATTTACATTTATCAATTTATATTTCTTTAGATTTTATGTATTATTAGAGTAATGGGGGTAATGAGAATGGAGGAGGACAATGCAACAAACATTAGAAAAAATAGGCAAGCAAGTCTTTTATAAACGGCTACAGCAAAAAATGACACAAGAAGAATTATGTCAGGGCATTTGTTCTGTCTCATACTTAAGTAAGATCGAAAATGGAAAGATTGAAGCATCAGAAGAAATTCTACAATTGCTCTGCACAAGACTAGAAATTGCTGTGACAGATTTGAGAGATGTAGAAGAAGATGTGAAGGTGAAGTTGGACGAGTGGTTGAATGCACTAATTCATTTGGACAAGCAACAGGTAGAACGCATATATGAAGAGTTACAAGGTGAAATAAAACATGTTGTAGATTTTGAAATTATAAATTATTATAAACTGCTTTATACACGTTATTTAATTATGAAAAGGGATTTTCCTGCTGTTGAAGAAGAGTTAGAGAGCTTAAAGAAGATGTACAAAAAGTATTCACCATTCCAGAAATTATTATATACGTATAGCAAAGGGTTATATTATTTTTTACAACATAAATATAAGAGGGCTTTGGAGTACTTGGCTCGRACAGAAGTAATGGCAAAGGAACAAGGTTATCACGAAAATGGAATATATTTCAATTTAGCTCTTGTTTATAATGAATTAGAAGTTGAACATATGACTTTACATTTTGCTAATGTAGCGATGGAAGGATTTAAGAATGAATATAAGTTCCGTTATGTGATAAATTGCCAATTACTTATTGCGCTGAGTTATATACAAAAAAAACAATATAATGAAGCGCTATCTATTTATAACAATATTTTGAGAGAAGCAAATTCTTTCGCTGATAAAGAAAGCATAACAGCTATTGCTTTAAATAACTTAGGATTCTTGTACTATAACTTAAAAGATTATGCAAAAGCTAAAGATTATTATTTGCAATGCTTACAGTATAAGAAGGAAGAGGATTTAAATTATATTGATGCAGTATATGAGATTGCTTTACAATGTATTGAATTAAAAGAATGTGAAGAAGCGAAAGATTGGATCGGTAAAGGGATAGATGTCGCGAAGAGGGATGAAAAGTATAAAAGTATGCTATATATACTTTTAATGCTTAAGTATAAATACTTTGAAACTAAAGATGTTTATAAAAAATTTTTAGAAGTTGAGGCAATCCCATTTTTTAGAGGTGAAGAGAATAAAAAGGAATTAAAAATGGTGTATTTAGAACTAGCAGGGTATCATGAAGAATTATTAGAGTTTCGAGAAAGTAATAACTATAATAAATTAGCAATTAATTTATTAGAAGAAAAGGGAGGAAAATAATATGAAGAAAATAATTATTGGTGCTTTGGCTTTGGTAGCTGTATTAGTGGTATTGGAACCGCAATATGCTTGGACATCGGATATCTATGGTCAAGGAGAGAAAGTAGTTGAAGTGATAAACTCTTAATAAAAACCCCTTTCCAAACGGAAAGGGGTTTCTCATTATTTGTTCCCTAAAATTCTACAAAACTTGAGAAAAAAGTTATTTGAATTTTTAGTATATTAATAGTGGAAACATAATGCTAATATGAAATTACTCTTTTTCAAAAATTTTTTATTAGGGGGAAGGTTATATGAAAAGGAAGAGTTTAGCATTAGTGTTAGCAACAGGAATGGCAGTTACAACGTTTGGAGGGACAGGCTCTGCATTTGCGGATTCTAAAAATGTGCTCTCTACGAAGAAGTACAATGAGACGGTACAGTCACCTGAGTTTATTTCTGGTGATCTAACTGGAGCGACTGGCAAGAAAGCGGAATCAGTTGTGTTTGATTACTTAAACGCGGCAAAAGGTGATTATAAGTTAGGAGAAAAGAGTGCGCAAGATTCTTTCAAAGTGAAACAAGTGAAAAAAGACTCTGTCACTGATTCAACAGTAGTACGTATGCAACAAGTTTACGAGGGAGTACCTGTATGGGGGTCTACTCAAGTAGCCCACGTAAGTAAAGATGGTTCTTTAAAAGTACTGTCTGGAACAGTTGCGCCTGATTTAGACAAGAAGGAAAAGTTGAAAAACAAAAATAAGATTGAAGGCGCAAAAGCAATTGAAATCGCGCAACAAGATTTAGGGGTAACACCTAAATATGAGGTGGATCCAAAAGCGGACTTATATGTATATCAAAACGGTGAAGAAACAACATATGCATATGTTGTGAATTTAAACTTCTTAGAGCCAAATCCAGGAAACTATTACTATTTCATTGAAGCGGAAAGCGGTAAAGTGTTAAATAAATATAATAAACTTGATCATGTAACGAATGATGATAAGTCACCAGTTAAACAAGATGCTCCGAAACAGGATGCGAAAGCGGTTGTAAAGCCTGTAACAGGAACGAATAAAGTGGGAACTGGTAAAGGTGTATTAGGAGATACGAAATCGCTTAATACAACGTTATCTGGATCATCTTACTACTTGCAAGATAATACGCGCGGAGCAACGATTTTCACATATGATGCGAAAAACCGCTCAACATTACCAGGAACATTATGGGCAGATGCAGATAATGTTTTCAATGCAGCGTATGATGCAGCGGCAGTTGATGCTCATTACTATGCAGGCAGAACATATGATTACTATAAAGCTACATTTAACAGAAACTCTATCAATGATGCAGGAGCGCCATTAAAATCAACAGTCCATTACGGAAGTAAGTATAATAATGCGTTCTGGAACGGCTCGCAAATGGTATACGGAGATGGTGATGGTGTAACATTCACTTCATTATCTGGTGGCATTGATGTAATTGGACACGAATTAACACATGCTGTTACGGAAAACAGTTCAGATTTAATTTATCAAAATGAATCAGGAGCTTTAAATGAAGCAGTTTCTGATATTTTTGGTACGTTAGTAGAGTATTATGATAACCGTAACCCAGATTGGGAGATTGGTGAAGATATTTATACACCTGGTAAAGCGGGAGATGCACTTCGTTCTATGAGTGATCCTGCAAAGTATGGTGACCCAGACCATTATTCTAAGCGTTACACTGGTTCAAGTGATAACGGTGGAGTTCATACAAATAGTGGCATTATTAACAAACAAGCTTATTTATTAGCAAATGGCGGTACGCATTCTGGTGTAACTGTAAATGGTATCGGCAAAGATAAATTAGGTGCAATTTACTACCGTGCAAATACACAGTATTTCACGCAATCTACTACATTTAGCCAAGCGCGTGCTGGCTTAGTGCAAGCTGCAGCTGATTTATATGGTGCTAGCTCTGCAGAAGTAGCAGCAGTTAAGCAATCATTTAGTGCTGTTGGTGTAAACTAAGATATTTCTATTCGTAAGATATATATATTAATAGAATATACTTCAAAAAATAAAGAAGGAGCCTATGCTCCTTCTTTATTTTTTTCTCCATTTTTTCCACAAATAAAATAATCCAACACAACCTGCGATTGTAATAATCCATTTCGCTTCATTTGTTCCGTTAATGACATGATATGCAGAATATACTTCAATCAATAAGGCTGGTACTTTCCCTATTGTACTGGCAATACTGAAAGAGAGTAATGACATTTTGCCGAGAGCTGCAAATAAAGTAACGATACTGGACGGAATGAAAGGAATAAAACGAAAAGATAGGACGAGTAGAAATGCCTCTCTGCCTTCTACGTAAAGAAGACGTTCTACCTTTGGATACTTATTTACTTTATCGTGAGTGAACTTTTGAAGGCCTATGCGATAAATATAAAACGAGATAATAGCCCCTAATGCCTCACCTGAGATCGAAATGATTGTGCCATTTGTTACACCGAAGAGCTGTATATTAATGGCGGTCAAAAAAATACTAGGGATAAAACCTAAAAGACTGATGATGATGTTGATTAAGATACTAAGTGGAATTGCGATTGAATAATAGTCTGTTAAGAAGTTTTGAATTGTTTCAGCCATTTTATAAAATCCTTTATCTTTTTTTGCATTACACCATATTTCCATTGTATAGGCAAGTGCAAATTTACATAATGTAGAAAACAGTTGATAGAAAAGGGTTTGTATACCTTATATAGGTATTGGGTATATAAAAATAGGGGTATATTTATTCTATTTAAAAAACACTCCATAACCCTATATTTAAAGGGTTTATGGAGTGTTGTGATTGGTGTTTTTATCTGGGAAATAATCAGAAAAACATGGGGGTATATTTTAAGGAGGGCGAAAAACAGTGATTTGATGAAAGGGGGTTGGAAAATATAGTGAAATGAATGAGGGATTTTAAAACTGTATACATTTTTTCTTTGTGAAATTGACTTTTAGTGGAGTTACGATAATAATCATGGAAGAGGTGATACGATGAAACGACTAAGTAGTCTTTTCTTGAGTAGTTTATTGGCACTAATGCTGATTTTAAGTGGATGTGCAGGAAAAGAACAAAAAACAGAAAAACCAAAAGAGGATCATTCTACATCAGTAGAAAAAATTAGTGATAATATTTTAGATGAAATGGAAGGGCCACCTAAAAATGGTCATACGATTGAAAGGCATGTAGGAAAATCAGAAGAGGATTTGAAGAATCGTTTGAAGACAGATAAAGTTTCAGCGGCAAGTACATACTATGATAAGGAAACAGCGACAAAGGCTGTGAAAGATAGTTTAAAACAACATGATAAAGAAATTCAGGATTGGTTGAAAAACTCTAAAGAGGCTCGCCTTGTATTGAATACAACTCATTCATTCCCAGTTGGAAAAACAGTAATAAAGAAAAATATGAATGTAAAAGACAAACTAGTAAAGACTGTTACTGTTTTAGCGAGAGATAAATCAGGAGATCTAGGATTTAAGATTATTACTTCTTATCCATCAGATAAATAAAGGGGGGAGTATATATGTATCCAACATTACAATACTTTCTTAAATCGTACTGTACGTTAAGTATTCATGAGGATGAAATAGTAAGCGTGATGGAAGAGTTCATAGAGCAAGAAGACGAAGAAATTGTTTTGAAATTACGCGATGAATTAGTAAATATGAAGAAAAAGAACGCGTGGGAAGAAGCGTGCGTATTAGCTGCGAAGCAAGGGAATCGTATGTGGTCTTTAGAAGAAACGAAAGACCATCTTGAAACTTTTTTACTATTATTGCAAAAGAAAAAGGCGTGAGTAGATCACGCCTTTTTCTTTTGCTTTTTGAAATTTGTCCGTTTGATATTATCTTATTGTTTTGGGGCACTTTTATATACGCTTTTTGAAATTTGTCCATTTGATATTACTTCACCGTTTTGTGTTACTTTTTTGTACGTAACCGCTGTTATTTTATCACCAGTATTACTAATTACTTGAGAAGAAACTTCAACATTTTTACCAGTATTTGTACCGAAAATACGTGTAGTAATACTGCCGCCATTTGAAAATGCTTGAATGTAAATATGCTTACCTGTATTGTTTTTAAATTTTAAATCCGGACCATAATCTGCCACTGCTGCATCTTGCCCAAGTGGTAAATAATTTACGGGCATAGAATGATTGCTTCGAGAAACAATTCCTAAATCTGCCCTTAAAGCTGCACTATATAAAGTACTACTTACTTGGCAAACACCTCCGCCTGCACTTTGTATAACTTTACCTTGTGAATATACTGCTGCGGATTTATAGCCATTTGCAGCATCAGTTACGCCAACACGACCATTAAAACTAAACGTTTCATCAGGTGCTACAATAACTCCACTTAAAGTATTAGCTGATTTACTTACGTTATAGGACTGATTTCCATTACGGCCAGCCATTGGGGTAGAGTATTCAGCAATCACTTCTTTAATCCCCATTTGTTGTATATCTTCTGTAGAACGTTCAGGTTTTATTGGTGTAACTGGTAATACCACATCGGATGTGCCAGAAGTAATAGCCTGATTCGTTAAAGCGGTTAATTGTCCTTTATCAATTTTTTCCCCATTTTGACTTTGGCTAATATTCACTGTAGAGCCTTCAACACTTAATTCGGCGTTGACAGGATTTTTTAATGTTTCATTATATTTATCCTTTATAAAGGTTTCATAAGTTGTTGTATTTAATTGTGGTGTTAATTTATAGTCACGTTTTACTTCACCGTTTTCAGCTTGCTTACGCATGTTGTAACGATTCATTACGTTCCCTTCTTGCTCTTTAAAGATATTGTCGACAATATCCTTCTCTTTAYAATCTACTCCTAAATCTTTCCATGTGTAATTTTGTTTATCATTTTGGAATACGTAGTTAAGAGATTTTTGATTTAATTCATTCACCTTTTGATTAACAAGGGCTTGAATATCTGCTTTATTTTTTCCATCAAGAGAAATACCTTCAAATGTAGTGTTTGGTAGTGCAGTTGTATTTAGTTGAGTATTTAATTTGGATACATATTGATATCCACCAATACCACCAACACAAAGTAATATGCCACCAGCAATAGCGGAACCAATCAGTATTTTGCTTAGCTTCATTTATTTCCCCCCAGAAAAATTTGTATAAATATATGTATTACATTTTTTGTATAAAAATGATGAAAATAACATTATGTACGTACTAGTATACTATTATTTTCACTACGCGTGTAATGTTTTCATAAAAAATGTTACACTGTTGTAATAATTGTCTCTTTTTGTCACAATATGTATGAGAAATATGTTGAAAATTATAATAAAAAGGCTGCTTAGAAAAATCTAGCAGCCTTTTTATTATAATTTTTTATGCTCATTTTTATTCGTAACACCGAGATGTTCTTGAAGTGTTGTCGATATATCATTAACACTTTTTTCGTTTGGAACGTAATAATAAATACCACCTATATATTTATCAGTACCTTCCACTTGCAATTTATCCATTTTCAAATTTGAATCCATTGAATTTTTTGCAATAGTCATCATATCATCAAAAGTTAAATTTGTTTTTAAGTCTGTATCGACAGCATCTAATAGGCTTCCGATTTTATTAATGGAATTGAGAGATAGTGCTTTTTCAGCAATAGCCTCTAAAACAAGTTGTTGTCGTTGACCGCGCATATAATCACTATCAATATGGCGAGTTCTAGCTAGTGCAAGTGCTTCTTCTCCATTTAAATGTTGACGCCCTTTTTTTAGGTGAATTGCATCTGCTTCGTCGCTACTGTTTTGTTCTGTGAACTCAACTGGAACGTCGACAGTTATACCACCTAGAGAATCAACGATCTTGATAAAGGATTTGAAATTAAATTTTACGTAGTAATCAACTGGGACATCTAAAAATTTTTCTACTGTATCAATTGTGCTGTCTACACCACCGAATACGTGTGCATGTGTAATTTTATCATATTTATCACGTGATTTAATGTAGACGCGTGAATCACGTGGAATGCTGACTAGTTTAACAGATTTATCATTTTTATTAATTGTTGCAAGTAGTAATGCATCTGTACGAGTCGCTTTTCCGTAACCTTTTTCCCTAATATCACTTTCATCAACACCCATGATCAGGACAGAAATATTATCAGTCATAGGTTTAACAGCTTTTTCACGTTTGCTGGATTTATCTCCTCGGCCGAGTTCAGAATAGGCGTTGCTTAAGACGGATTTTGCTTTACTGTATATATGGAAGGAATAGCCTCCTGCTCCCATTGCTACAATAAGTAAGGGAATAAGAAGGAACCAAAGTAGGCGCTTTTTCTTTGAACGTCCTTTTTTGGCTCGAGTTTCGTTGTTAATGTCGGATTTCATCATTTTTTCTCCTTTAAAACAATCAAAGTGTATACATCTAAAAGTGTATTAAAACACATAAAAAATATTTTACGCTAAATAAAAGGTATTGTACATGTATAAAAAATAGATGTCTTGATTATTTATCCCGCATTAACGGGCAGTAAAACTCCCACCTCAAAGTCCAGCGAATGCAAGGAAGTTAGGTGGGAGATAACTGCCCGATTGGTTCAACTAATAATCAGTGGGGTATAGCCCCCTCTGATTAAAGTTTCACTTTATAAGACATCTATTCGTTAGTGTATACAAAAGACAGGGATAAGAAAATGATAAAATTTTACCTAATTAAAGCATAATACTTACAATAATCGCAGATAAAATACTAACAAGAGTAGCTCCGTATAGTAATTTTAGGCCGAAGCGGGCAACAACATTTCCTTGTTCTTCGTTTAACCCTTTTACCGCACCGGAAATAATTCCAATGGAAGAAAAGTTGGCAAAAGAAACGAGGAAGACAGAAATAATACCAACTGTACGGATAGAGAGAGTGCTGGAAATTTTACTAAGATCCATCATTGCTACAAATTCATTTGTTACAAGCTTTGTTGCCATAATGCTACCCGCTGTGACAATTTCAGAACTTGGTACGCCAATAAGAAATGCAATAGGGGCGAATACATAGCCTATTAGTTGTTGGAAAGTAATGCCGAATATAATGAGGAATAGGTCATTAATGCAACTCATTAATGCGACGAATCCAATGAGCATAGCGCCGACGACAATAGCTACGCGAAAACCATCAAGAATGTATTCTCCAAGCATTTCAAAGAAACTTTGTTTTTCCCCTTTTATTACCAAAATGTCTTCATCATCGTTAACGTCGTAAGGGTTAATAATGAGTACGATAATAAAACCACTAAATAAATTGAGAACGAGTGCGGTTACTACATATTTTGGTTCAATCATTGTCATATAGGCACCGACAATGGACATAGATACTGTTGACATAGCAGAGGCGCAAAGTGTATATAGTCGATGTTTTGGAATTTGGGCTAATTGTTTTTTAACCGTAATAAAAACTTCTGATTGGCCGACAATAGCGGAAGCGATGGCGTTGTAAGATTCTAATTTCCCAAGACCGTTTATTTTACTAAGAAAGAAACCAATCCAACGAATAAAGAATGGTAGTATTTTGAAATGTTGTAATATACCAATTAAGACGGAGATAAAGACAATCGGTAATAATACGTTAAGGAAAAATGGCATTTCCCCTTTATTTGCAAGGCCACCAAATACAAAGTTTATACCACTGGCAGCATACTCAAGTAGCCTCGTAAACAGGCTGGAAATTATCGTAATAAGTATGAGACCAATTTCTGTATTTAATAATAAATAGGTTAAAATTAACTGTATAATAAG
>NZ_JBFUIN010000071.1:0-13310 GCF_056401855.1 Bacillus sp. P4_D3 | reverse complement strand
ATGTAGAACTAACTTCCCAACAATTTCATGAGCTTGACGGAACGGTAGTCCCTTGCTTGCTAAATAGTCAGCAATTTCTGTTGCGTTAGAGAAGTCTTGCGTCACAGCTTGCCCCATTTTTTCTTTGTTTACAGTCATCGTTTCAAGCATGCCTGCCATAATATGAAGGCATCCTTCTACTGTTTTCACTGTATCAAACATTCCTTCTTTATCTTCTTGTAAGTCTTTATTGTAAGCGAGCGGCAATCCTTTCATTACTGTAAGTAAGCTAAATAAATTGCCGTATACTCTGCCCGTTTTACCACGAATAAGTTCCGCCATGTCCGGATTTTTCTTTTGCGGCATAATACTGCTTCCAGTTGCGTATTGATCGCTCATCTCAATAAATTGAAATTCTTGACTACTCCATAAAATAAGTTCTTCGCAAAAGCGTGATAAGTGCATCATAAGCATAGATGAGTTACTTAAAAACTCCAGTATGAAATCACGATCGCTTACCGCATCTAAACTATTTTCATAGATTCCATTAAATCCAAGAAGTTCCGCACTATATTCTCGGTCAATCGGGAATGTTGTACCAGCTAGTGCTCCTGCTCCTAATGGTGAAATGTTAATACGCTTTAACGAATCTTCATAACGATTCACATCGCGCTCTAACATCCAAAAGTAAGCAAGAATATGATGAGCAAACGATATAGGCTGTGCGCGCTGCAAATGCGTATAACCAGGCATAATGGTTTCAATGTTATTTTCAGCTTGATGAACAAGAACAGTTTGCAATTGTTTTGTAGCTTTTATAATATCTTCTACTTTTTCTTTTAAATACAAATGCATATCTGTCGCTACTTGATCGTTACGGCTTCGGCCTGTATGAAGTTTCCCTCCTACTTCACCGATTCTTTCAATTAACATCTTTTCAATATTTAAATGAATATCCTCAGCTTCTACCGAGAAATTCAATTTATTTTCTTTCGCTTCCTCTAATAAATACTGAAGCCCTATCTTGATTTTCTCTGCTTCCTCTTTCGTAACGATGCCTTGCTTTGCTAACATCGTTACGTGTGCAATACTCCCTTTTATATCCTGGCTAACCAATTGCTTATCAAAGGAAATAGAAGCTCCGAATTCTTCTACCCATGCTTCCGCTTCTTCTGTAAAACGTCCGCCCCAAAGTTTGCTCACGCTTCCACCTTCTTTTGATTCACTTGACTGTATACTTTTGTAGGTAAACCGAATAATGAAATGAAACCAACTGCTGCATCATGATTAAATTCATCCTGGGCAGTATACGTTGCAAGTTTTTCATCATATAAAGAGTACTCAGATTTACGTCCTTCTACAATCGCATGACCTTTAAATAATTTCACACGTACTGTACCTGTTACATTTTTTTGCGTTTCTTGTAAGAAAGCATTGAGTGCTTGTTTTAAAGGTGAGAACCATAAACCGTTATAAATTAATTCTGTTAGTTTTTGCTCAATCATCGGTTTGAAATGAGCGACCTCTTTCACAAGTGTTAAATCTTCAAGTTCCTTATGCGCTGTTATTAATGTCATTGCCGCTGGGCATTCGTACACTTCACGAGATTTAATACCGACAAGGCGATTTTCTACATGATCGATACGTCCAACACCATGTTTTCCAGCTAGGGCATTTAACGTTTTAATTAATTCTGAAAGTGAATATGCAGTGCCGTTTAAAGTCGTCGGTACTCCTGCTTCAAATCCGATTTCTACAAACTCTGGTTTATTCGGTGTATCTTCTAATGCTAATGTCATCTCGTATGCATCTTCTGGCGGCGCTGCCCATGGATCTTCTAAAATTCCACATTCGTTGCTGCGTCCCCATAAGTTTTGATCGATTGAAAACGGGCTATCTAAATTAATTGGAATCGGTATATCATTTTCTTTTGCATATGCAATTTCTTCTTCACGTGACCATTTCCATTCACGTACAGGCGCAATAACTTCTAAATATGGATTCAACGCTTGAATAGAAACTTCAAAACGAACTTGGTCATTCCCTTTCCCTGTACATCCATGTGCAACTGCACTTGCACCTTCCTGCTCTGCAATTTCTACTAATTTTTTCGCAATAAGCGGACGAGATAATGCAGAGACAAGAGGATATTTCCCTTCGTATAACGTGTGAGCTTGCATCGCTATCAATGCATATTCATTCGCATATTCTTCTTGAACATCAATCATATATGATTTAATTGCTCCTACTGAAAGTGCTTTTTCTTTTACAAACGCTAAGTCTTTACCTTCCCCTAGATCTAAGCAAAGCGCGATAATATCATAATTCTTCTCTTGTAACCATTTAATTGCAACGGAAGTATCAAGACCTCCGGAATATGCTAATACAACTTTTTTCTTCTCCATTTTGCATCCCCCTAAAGAATAAATATTCATCTTTTCTTATAATAATCCAAACTTTATCACCTTTCATAAAATGAATCAAGGGGAATTTATAATTTTTTTCAAACAATTCCGTCGAACTTCTTTCTTTTTTTATGTAAAATAGAGGCARGAAACTGGAGGGGTGTCTATGAAAAAGTATTTTATATACAATGAACATCTAGGAATTGAAGTGCCGAACATACAAGAAAAATGGGAAGACATCTCTGAACAAGCGCAGCATTCTATTTTATTAAAATGGGAGCAAATTCGCGGAAAAATACCTGATCGTATACAAGAGCTTGAACATCATATTAATCAAAAACAACATTGTTTATATAACGAAGATAATTTCGAAATTTCCTGTAGGCTTAATTCAGAAATTGCCGATCTCGCTTCAATTATTAACGATCTTTGGCTTTGGTATCGTCTAATCCAAAACGTATCTGAGGGAAAAGCACACCAATGAAAAAAGCATGCCCCTCATTTACTTTGGGTCATGCTTTTTTATCGTAACAAGCTTTGCAATATATTTCTTGCGCCGTTTTTGCTAAACATACATCAAACGGGCCTACTAATATACTTCTTTCTTTCGGCAACTTCACAAAAGCAACAAGTTCTTCTTCATATTGAATCTTTTTCTCGCAAATTGCACATACTAATTCCTTTCTCTTGAACATATCTTTGAACATGATTCATCATCCCCTTTTATCTATTTATATTAATATAACCTCACAACAAGTAATCCTTGTAAAAAATGACACATCACAAATCATCTCGTTCATATACTAATGAAACGTATTTATGAATGAAAGGAGGCCTTTAATGTATGCGAGCTTTCATTATTATCGCTTTAACTTTTTTAAGTGTTATTAGTTGGGATGCATTTTTTAAAGATAAAAGTGACGAAAAAAATACAACTGAATAAACAGCTATCTTTTCTTACTTATTGGACAAACTTCTAAAAACTGCCCAATCCTACAAAATCACTTAGGCTTTTCTACAAAAATATTTAAAGATAACAATTTTTGTAGATTCCCTCCGGTTATTGTCGGTTTCCATCCGCATGCATTTTTTGAAAGTATGATATAATAATATAAATCTTGAAGGAAGGGATTTTGATATCATGATCGCTCGAAGGAGCATGTGGCATCGTATTGACGAATCATACACGTAGCGTATTTTTCAGCTCAGATACTTTAGTCTAGCGAAAAAAATACGAGAGTGGGGAAATTATGATTGCCCGAAGGATAATTTGGCAAAAAAAAGACTCTTCTTACACATAGCGTTTTGTTTAGGACTTAATTGTTACTAGCTAAACAAAACAAAGAAGAGCAGGATTGCTAAATGAAGAATTCTACTCCACGTTTTGTTTAGTCGCTTTAAGACTTAAACTAAAACGAAGGTAGGGAGAATTGATGGACGAGAGGATTATTCGTTATTTCTTCAGCGACATATAGCGTAGTTAGTTTTACGTAAACTAACTGAAAGCTACATGTGAGCTCGTAGTTAGTTTACAACACCAAAAGGACTACTAACTACGGAAAGAAGGAATAACGATGAGGAACATCCAAAGTCGACAAATTATTAAAGAAGTTTTTATGGTTTTAATCGGTTCATTTATTTTAGCAGCAGCGCTATATCACATTCACTTCCAAAACCACTTAACAGAAGGTGGCTTTGTAGGTATTGCACTATTTATCCAAAATTTTTATGATATTTCACCATCTATTTCAACTGTAGTAATGGATATCCCTATTATTTTACTATGTGCTTCATTTTTAGGTAGAAAAATGGTTGGCTATTCATTCTTAGGTTCACTTTCATTCGGAGTATTTTATTCCCTTATGGAAAATTATTCTCCTTTTACGGTAGATTTATCAAATAATTTATTTGTAGCTGCAGTAGTTGGCGGTGCGTTAGCTGGTATTGGACTCGGTTTTATATTGCGATTTGGCGGTGCAACCGGTGGAGACGATATTTTAACAATTATATTAAGTAAACGAACTCGGTTTACAATTGGGCAAATTTTCTTCGTCTTTGACGCGATTGTTCTTGCGCTTTCATTATATTATTTAAATTGGACAGAAATTGCTTTTACTATTCTTTCGATTGCCGTACAGGCAAAAACATTGGATTTAATTTACTATCCAAAAACAGAAAAGAAAGCAGCAAAGCAACCCGTTTCTATTCCAATTTCCAAAAAACATGCGACAAACTAAAAAGCGAAAGGCTTCGGCCTCTCGCTTTTTTTCATGCTCTCTTTTCTTTTTCTAATATGTAGCGTACTTGATAAAACTTATTTGCAAATTCAGTAACATTCCTCGTTAAGCGATAGTTCACTGTAGATCCAATTGCCATTCCAAGTACAGGAATGCCTTGGAATAATTTGCGACGAAGAGCATAAATCGAAAATGTCTTCAAAATTTGTTTTAACACAACCTCAGTAGAAGCTGGCTTTAACACCTCTTCGTCTCCTTCATAAAAGAATGAATCTTCTTGCTCAAGTTCTCTCAGTAAATTGTACCATGCATATTGCTGAAGTCTCGCCGGCAATAATGCTGCATGGAATACCTTTAACGCAAGCATCATTTCATACGGCTTGTTCACATCATGCCCAAATGATGTCGCAATAAGTTGTACAGCCTTCACATTTAATGCAATCATAACCGGAAAATCAGCCGTTAATAATAATAGACCGCCAGCACCTGTTGCTCCGCCTTGTACGAATGAATATAGACGATGACGTGCTGTTTGCTGCTCTGCTATGTATGTTAATTGATCAATAGATAACGCCTTCAAATCTTCAAGTTGCTCAATGGATTCATCAAATAATCTCGACGTTCCTAAAATACGATTACGTGCATCTAACTGTGATTGTGAACTTTGAATAAGTGCATGCAAATGAAAGAGCCATCCATCTGCTTTCGTAAAAAAGTCTTTTCGTTTTTTCTCAGGTAGTTTTGCAGCTGTAGTATGTAACCACTTATCAAACATCTTTTGAAAATCGGTCGCTTCTTGCTCTACTAATTGCCCTTCCCACTCTTTTATATTTTCTAAAATGGCTTGTTCTCGCTTCGATCGCATCGCAACAACCACCTCGTTCGATTTTTTTCTATTGTATCATATTTGCAAATATGCTTGTACATGGCATGTTCTTTATTTACAGCCTAAGTCCAAACATCTATCCGAATATATGTTATCAATTTCTACTTAGCTACACTATAATCATCCTTATACAAAACAAATAAGGAGCGATTATACATATGTATCCACGTGCAAAAGCTTTTGGCATTGCTATACATCAAGAGCGACTTCTCGTACAAGAATATCGTACAGGCGACGAAACATATTATCGTCCTCTTGGCGGTTCAATTGAACTTGGTGAGAAATCAGCAGATACCATTATTCGAGAATTTAAAGAAGAGCTTCATGCAGAAATAGAAGTTACCGATTATTTAGGATGCTTAGAAAATATTTTTTATTCGGGTGAGGAAATTGGTCATGAAATCATTCAACTATATTCTTTACGCTTATTAGACACATCACTATATGAAATAGAGATACTGAATATAAAAGATGAACAAACAGCCTCATATGCAAAATGGATTCCCCTCACTGCATTCATTCAAAAGGAAAAAATACTATATCCAGATCGAATTTTAAAATATATACAAAAAAAAGACGAAATCCTTTAGGATTTCGTCTTTTTCATGCATATATTAACCAATATCTCCAAGACGTAATACGTCACGAGCAATCATAACTTCTTCGTCAGTTGGAATTACGATAATTTTTACTGGAGAGTGTGGGAAGCTGATGAATGCTTCTTCACCGAATACGTTATTGCGTTTTACGTCGAAGTATACACCCATGTACTCAAGGCCTTCTAATACGCGCTCACGAATAACTGCACTGTTTTCACCTACACCAGCTGTAAAGATGATAGCGTCAACGCCTTTCATACGAGCTGTGTAAGAACCGATGTATTTATGGATACGGCTTACGAACACGTCAAGTGCTACTTTCGCACGGTGGTCGCCTTCTTCTTCTTTCGCAATGATGTCACGTAGGTCACTAGAGTAACCAGTAAGACCTAACATACCACTCTTCTTGTTTAATACGCTAACTACTTCTTCTACAGTTTGGCCTGTTTTTTCCATGATGTATGGAATTAACGCAGGGTCAATGTTACCAGAACGTGTACCCATTGTTACACCAGCAAGTGGAGTGAAGCCCATAGAAGTATCGATAGACTTACCGCCTTCTACTGCTGCGATACTTGCACCGTTACCTAAGTGACAAGAAAGTAGGCTTAAGCCTTCAATTGGACGACCTAATAATTCAGCCGCACGCTCAGTTACGTATTTATGAGAAGTTCCGTGGAAACCGTATTTACGGATGCCAAATTTCTCATAGTACTCATATGGTAAGCTGTATAGGAATGCAGATTCCGGCATTGTTTGGTGGAATGCTGTATCGAATACTGCTACTGCTGGTACGTTTGGTAGTACTTCTTGGAATGATTTAATACCAACAAGGTTTGCTGGGTTGTGAAGTGGTGCTAAATCGCTTAAGTCTTCGATATCAGCTAATACTTCATCATTAATTAAAACAGAATCAGCAAATTTTTCGCCGCCGTGTACAACACGGTGACCGATACCGCCAATTTCATCAAGAGATTTTACGATTCCGTTTTCAGTTAATTTCTTAAGAAGCATGTTAACTGCTACTGCATGATCTGGGATGTTTGTAATTTCTTTTTGTTTTTCGCCATTTACAGTAATTGTGAAGACACTATCTTCTAAACCGATACGTTCTACTAAACCTTTTGTTAATACTGTTTCACTTGGCATTTCAAATAATTGGAACTTTAAGGAAGAGCTTCCTGCGTTAATCGCGATGATTTTTGACATCTAGTCTTTCGCCCCTTTTTCTCTTGGTAGTTGTGTGGATCATTCCACAAACCGCTCGATTTTATCTAATTAAATTCACTCATTATGAAAACGTTTCATCATTAGTAAATTTTATACTCACGATTTTAATTTAAACATCGTCCGACATATATTTCAAGTGAAAAAATTGTAACACCAAGAAAAAAAATATATTACAGATTTCAAAAAGATTCAGTTAAATCTTGTATATATTAAAAAATATTCCATATTTTATACAACTGTACTACATTATTTACTAACCCTGTTACATATATCTGGCATTACTTATGTGTTGCAAACCACGTATTTAGTTGCTCCATCATGTTCTCCATAGCCTTCATGTTGGAGAATTTAGGTAATTCCACTAATAGTGCCTGTTTCGGCATTATTACATCCTGGCCTTTCTTTTGGAGAACAAATATACTTTTTGCATTTTTCTCGTTTTTAAACATGGAAACAGGTAGCTGTAACAATCCCTGAATAAAGCATGTTTCTTTAATGAATGCATGTAGCTTTGGCGCTTGATCACTTTCAAAAATGAAGTTTGGTACTAAGAAGAATAAATACCCGCCTTCTTTCGTATGTTTCACACTTTGTTCAATAAATAAGTGATGCGCATATGACATTCCTTCATCTGCTTTTAATGTATATTCACTTGCACCGATTTCATTTGGATAGTAACCAATTGGCAAATCTGAAACAACTGCATCAACTGGATCAATATAAAGTGGCGCTAGTCCATCTTGATGGAAGAATTCGATTGCATGCTTTTGTAAATTCGCATTTACTAAAGCAAGTTTAATTAGCACTTCATCCACTTCTACACCAAATCCACTCATTGCTAGTTCTTCTTTGGCGCTATTAAACACTGTAGTCATTAAGTTACCCGTTCCAATTGCAGGGTCTAAAACTGTAATTTCTTTTTGACCTTGCATAAATTTATGGAATAAGTAGCTCACGAACATTCCAACTGCATCTGGCGTCATTTCATGATTCGCTTGCACGCCTTCTTTCATTCCTTTTAAAATGGCTAGCTGAAATGCTTTACGAATTTCTTCCCCTTTATATGTTTCTTCATTAAACGTACTATATTCACGATTCAACCTTTCAATTGTTGATTCGGATAATTCCTCTTGTAAAATCGCTCCCTCAAACAAGTTATCACCTGTTTCTACAAGCGCCTCTAAATATGTTACATCTAATTCTTTACGTAAAACTACCGTAGAAGAATCAAAAATAGAAAATAATGTTTCTACTGCCTGACTCACGTACATTCCTCCTTCTCTCTTTTACACATAACTTATATCATACCACAAAGTGATTTTTTCCAAAAAGAAAAAGCGACCTCCTGTAAAGAGCTCCCTTTTAAGTTATATATGATATAACGTTTTTTCTCATATATTGGTACCATTGAGCAGCAATATATGAGAAAAAACGACCTCTTTATAAGAGGTCATTTCCTTCACATTATTACTTCGCAGATTTAGCTGCTTCTAATGCTGCTTCATAGTTTGGATGGCTTGTACCTTCGCCTACGTATTCTGCGTAAACTACTTTGTCATTGCTATCTACTACGAATACTGCACGAGCAAGTAAACGAAGTTCTTTCATTACTAAGCCGTAAGCTTCACCGAATGAAAGGTCACGGTGATCAGAAAGTGTTACAACATTTTCTAAACCGTTTGCTGCACACCAGCGTTTTTGAGCGAATGGTAAATCAGCGCTAATTGTTAATACTTTCGCGTTTTCAATACCTGCTGCATCTTCGTTAAAACGACGAGTTTGTGCATCACATACACCTGTGTCGATTGAAGGTACAACACTAATTAATTTCACTTCACCTTTGTATGTTTCTAAACTTACTGGAGATAAGTCATTTGCTAATACTTGGAAGTTAGGCGCTTGATCGCCAACTTTAACTTCTGTTCCAACTAAAGTCATTGGGTTACCTTTAAAAGTTACATTTGCCACTTAAAAATCCTCCCTTATTTTAAACAAAATATGTACAATGTAAATGATAGTTTGTCCCTATCGATAATGCAAATAAAATCGCTTTATTTACAAAAAAATTAAAGAAGCTAATCCACTGATCAGCTTCTTTATTCGTTAAATTTGAAATTCAGGATCATCTTCTTTTCGTTTATCCATCATTTCTTTCACTTTATCAACAGCTTGTGGCGCTAATTCAATTATTTTATCGATGACGTGTGTTTGCTTATCTAAGTGTAATACTTTCACACCTTCTCCATTTATAACAAGAAAGGCAACAGGATTAATAGAAACTCCTCCACCACTTCCCCCGCCAAATGGATGACGGCCTGAATGTTCTACTTTACCAAATTCACTTCCACCAGCAGCAAATCCAAAACTGACTTTCGAAACGGTAAGAATTACACTTCCATCTGCCGCTTTAATTGGGTCACCAACAATTGTATTTACATCAGTCATTTGTTTTAAATGCTGCATTGCAGTTGTCATTAAACCTTGAATTGGATGGTCCACTTTATATCCCCCCTATGATTGAACTGATTTTTCGTTCGTACCAGATCTTTGTCTTCTCATAAACGTGAGTAATTTGATACCCGTTTTTATAGCACGAAATATACGAAAAGATGCTGTTAACTCACACCTTGATGCA
This sequence comes from Bacillus sp. P4_D3, assembly GCF_056401855.1. Taxonomy (NCBI): domain Bacteria; kingdom Bacillati; phylum Bacillota; class Bacilli; order Caryophanales; family Bacillaceae; genus Bacillus; species Bacillus sp. P4_D3. Next base: position 3,339 of record NZ_JBFUIN010000071.1, on the reverse strand, counting down.
AATCCTTTCCCTTGAAAAACAGGGGTAATTTCAAATTCTGGTACGTCGACAATATGCATATATTGTCCTACAACTCCAGCAGCCATTCCTTTTGTCCCCCATGCATACCCAGTGACAATTCCAGTACTAGCCGCATCRCCTGCTCCAATTTGTGAATGCCACTTCCAACTATTGATTTTCACTCGTTTGAGAAAATCTTTAACAATAGTATGAACTTCTTGAAGCTTTTTTATCRGTTCTCCAATGCTATCAAGTTGTGCCATAATTTTATTATCTATTCCGCCATCTTTCTCAGCTTTTTCGATTTTCTGCCCCGTTTTTTTCTGCTGTTTTTCAATTCTTTCCAATACATCAAACGTATATCGAATCATCCATATTTTCACTTGAAATAAACACTGTTTTTCCATTTCTGAATATAAAAACGTCACCTTAAGCGATATTTTCGATAATAGTATTAGCAAAATAAAAAGTAGAAGAATTATCATTCCAATTACGAGCCATTTCATTCGTACCATCCTTTCACTCCATACCCATTATCGACAAGTTTATTCATCATTAAACAACCTTTGATAAAATTGAATATAAAAATTTTTCTAAAAATAAAAAGGGATTTTGACATTTCATATCGAAATATACTATTTGAGCATATTATTCAGAATGAAATCTGATGATATGCAGCACTAAAACTAGAAAATTTAACTGCAGTGGAGGGATACATAATGGCAAATCGTCGCAATTTATTTTTCTTTTATGGTGATGACAAAGTAACACTCGTTGAAAAAATGAAACCAGTATATCGTATTTTAGAGGAGAATGGATTTACCATATTAGATCATCCAAAAAATGCAAACGCTATCGTCAGTGTTGGAAATGATGGAACTTTCTTACAAGCCGTTCGTAAAACTGGCTTTAGAGAAGATTGCTTATACGCAGGTATTTCTACGAAAGATGAAATTTCTTTCTACTGCGATTTCCACATCGATCACATTGATACAGCCCTTCAAGAAATTACAAAAAACGAAATTGAAGTGCGAAAATATCCAACAATTAAAGTAGATGTAGATCACGGTACATCTTTCCATTGTTTAAATGAATTTTCATTACGCTCTAGCATCATTAAAACATTTGTCGTAGATGTACACGTCGACAATTTACATTTTGAAACATTTAGAGGTGATGGATTAGTTATCTCCACACCAACAGGAAGTACCGCTTACAATAAATCATTACATGGTGCCGTTGTCGATCCACTTATCCCATGTTTCCAAGTAAGCGAACTAGCATCTTTAAATAACAACACATACCGTACACTCGGATCACCGTTTCTTTTAAATCACGAGCGTACGTTAACTTTAACACTTAGACCAGATGGCAATGATTACCCTGTTATCGGAATGGATAACGAAGCACTTAGCATTAAACAAGTGGAGAAAGCCGTTGTTCGTTTAAGCGATAAACAAATTAAAACTGTTAAATTAAAAAACAATTCCTTCTGGGAAAAAGTACAGAGAACGTTTTTATAGTAATAAAATAACCGTCGAATTATGGGATTTCCATAATTCGACGGTTATTTATTTCCCCCGATTGGTGTGGGCAGCCATCTCTTACTATGCAGTCGCCATTATTGTCAGCTTTTGTCGGTAAATCGATATATTTTAAAAATCGCTGATATATTTTGAATTGCGGTCGATATATTTCAATAATCGCTGATATATTTCGAGTTGCGGTCGATATATTCCGAAAATCGCTGATATATTTTCACACATCTTTTCTATAAACAATCTCCCCATCAATGACGGTCATTTCTGCCTGTACTTCTTTTATTTCTTCCGCCTCAATTTCAAAAACATTACGGTCTAATATCGTAAAGTCTGCTTCATATCCTTTTGTAATTTGCCCTCGATTTGCTTCTTTTCCAATTGCATACGCACTTCCTGTTGTAAATAAAGAAACCGCCTCATATACCGTTAATCTTTCTTCTGGCATATAGCATACGCCGTCAATAAAGCTTCTACGTGTAACAGCACTATATATACCTAAAAACGGATTCACTTGTTCAATTGGAGCATCAGATCCACCGTTGCAGTGCAATCCTGCGCCAAGTAATGTCTTCCAAGCGTACGCGTAACGAAGACGATGCTTTCCTAGTTTTTCAATAACTGACGGAAAATCCGATGAAACAAAGACGGGCTGAATATCAATAATTGCTTGCAAACTCTTCATTCTTTCAATTAATTCTTCACGGGCAAGCTGGCAATGAATAATGCGGTCACGTAATCCTTCTGCTGGTGGATATAATTCAAGCGCATCAATGACATATTCTAGTGATAAATCACCGATTGTATGAATCGCAACTGGCATATGTAAATCACGTGCTTTCTTCACTAACCCTGCAAGCTCTTCACGTGAGAAAATCGCAACTCCATTCGTTTCCTGCGCATCTTCATACGGCTCACTTAATAAAGCTGTTCTTCCGCCAAAAGAACCGTCAGAAAAAATCTTCATCGCCCCAAATTCAATATAGTGCTCATTTTCATATTCTTTTCGCTCATTCGCTACTTCATGATGAACGAGCAAATGTGCTTTAAATGGCATTTCTTTTATAACGTGTGAAAACGCATTGTACGTTTTTTCAAAGCCGCCATAATAATTTAAGTCTTCCGTGTGCCCGCCAACTAATCCGTATTGCCAGCAGTCTGAAATCGCTGTTTGCAGAGCCCTTTGCAAATACACTCCATCTATTTCAGGCTGAACATGTTTAATTAACTCTTGTCCTTGCTCATATAAAAGTCCTGTTAATTTATTTGATGAGTCACGACCAATTTTTCCGCCCTTTGGATCTTGCGTCGCTTCTGTTATGTTCGCTTCTTGCAATATGTATGAATTCACCCATGTCACGTGACGACAAACGCGCTTTAATAAAATCGGATGTTCTTTAGAAATCTCATCTAAATCACGTATATGAACATGTTTTGTATCTGTAAAATTATTTTCATTCCATCCTTCTCCGATAATCCAAGAGCCTTTTGGTGCTTCTTCTACTCGATTCTGAACAAGGGTAAGCACTTCGCTATAAGATTTGCAATTTGATAGATCTAGACGAAGTAACCTCTCCCCATGCCCAATAAGGTGCATATGGCTATCAACAAGCCCTGGAATCATCGTTTTCCCTTGTAAGTCACACGACCTCACTTCCGAATATCGATTTTCTAATTCATCTTTATTCCCCACATCAACAATGATGCCATTTTCAACGTAAACGGCGTCCACTTTTTCATTCTCTTCTCGCATCGTATAAATGCTTCCGCCATGCCAAATTTCTCCCATATACTCATCCCC
>NZ_JBFUIN010000070.1:0-13592 GCF_056401855.1 Bacillus sp. P4_D3 | reverse complement strand
CTCGTATTGATAGCCGTATGATGAGTCAATATGCCGCTCCTAACACGCCACAGACATCAATAGGATTTATTCCTATTAGAGACGATGCAATCGTTGCAACAGTCGGACATACAACTACAATCTATTAAAAAAACGCCTACATGTGTAGGCGTTTTTTCTTAATTATTAAGCTTTTGTATGTTCTGTATGGTCACATTCGCAATGAGATCCACATTTCCCATAAAGTACTGTTGATTTTTCATCTTCAAAATGTCCGATTGTTCCTTCACAAACTTGGCATACGATTGTTCCCATTTTCATTTCCCCCTGAGTTTTAAGAATAATCTACTTATATATGATTAAGCTTTCGCATTGTCTCTACTAGCACAGTCACAATTTGAACCACATTTTCCATAAAGTACTGTCGTTTTCTCATCCTCAAAATGTCCGATTGTTCCTTCACAAACTTGGCATACGATTGTTCCCATTTTTCATTTCCCCCTAAGTTTATGGTCCTAAAAACTTTTAGTTGTCCATTTCCTATCAATTATTGGGCTTTTGTATGTTCTGTGTGCTCACATCCGCAAGATCCACATTTCCCGTAAAGTACCGTTACTTTCTCATCCTCGAAGTGTGCAATTGTACCTTCACAATCTTGACATACGATTGTTCCCATTTTTCATTTCCCCCTAAGTTTATAATCCCAAAAACTTTTGTAACCGCTTAACTTTCTGTCTTTATTTTAATATGTTATACTTTTTACGTCAATAGGTTTTTAGTATAACACATTAAATATTTTAAAATTAAATTAGTATGCGATATTAACACAAAAAAACAGCCATATTTCATACATACGACTGTTTCTTGTTAATTATTCTTCATACTCCGCATGCAAAGAAGTAGACGGAACAAGAAATTTAAAAAACTGAGCTAATTCCTCCGCCTCCTCTTCCGATCCTAACTTAAAAGTTTCTTGTATATATGGAACATTTTCTACATCATCTCGCCCAAGCAAAGTAGATCTCCCTGTTTGCATACAAACAATAAGTGGCTTTCCAAAAAACATATTTGTATAAATAACTCCAAAATCATAACGTGTATCATGCGTCATAAATCCTAAAAATCGTACCTTCACACTTTCATGCTCATCATACAATTTTTCAAACATGAGTTTCCACCTTTCTAAATAACACTTCCTATTCATAATATATTAAACAAAAAAAGTAATACTCCTTTTAATTGTCAAAAAATTCAGTAGGATGTAGAATGATATTATTCTACTAAACTAGGGGGAAATTTGTATGCAACACGCCTTTATCACACTTGTACCTAAATCTAATCAACAATCTGTTTCAATAGAAGATGTAAAACACCTTTTTCATAACTATAAAACCGTTACTTCCAAGACTGGTGATCAAATTAATTATGCTTATACAAATACAGCTTTTCCTTATGAAATATTAGATACATCAGCAACAACATTAAAACTCCAATCAAGTCACGATCGATATGATTCTATTTATGTGGGGATTGGAATAGAAAAGGAACAATCTTTCATTCAGGTTTCTTTACCTACTACAGCAACATTTGGTGATAAAGGAAAAGCAAATGAATTTAGCCGTTTTCTAGCGAAGAAATTAGAAGGAGAGTTACAACTATTTAATGGAAGAACAATGTATTTCTATAAACGTTAATTTAAAAAATAGAGAATAGAATTAAAAAGAGTATACAATTCGAACACGTAAGTAATAAAGCCTGCTTCCTTACGTGTAATAGAAAACATGCAATTACATATGCTAAATAAAGAAATACGAAAAAGAGAATTACTTTATAATGAAACTTATCACCATTCGATAATGTTAATACAATGGAAAAACCACTCCATAATAAAAAATGATAAAATATAACATGTAATATTTTCATGGAACCTTCTCCTTTGACATGCTCTATTTTATTAATATATGGGATTAAGTTTGAATCAATTACATATTATACAACGGCATATATTCTAACGATTCATTTAAAGTATTATATATTCATTCGACAAGTACATATAAAGACCTTGCAAGTCATTTTATGAAAATAAAAATAACCCATCTCTTTAAATAAGAGATGGGTTATTTACATTACTTAAATTATTTTACAATGTGAATTGGCATTCCAAGAGCAACTTCAGCTGCTTCCATTGTGATTTCACCTAATGTTGGGTGAGCATGGATTGTTTGAGCGATATCTTCAGCTGTCATTCCAGCTTCGATAGCTAAACCAATCTCAGAGATAATATCAGAAGCACCTGCACCTGCAACTTGTGCACCTACAAGAAGACCATCTTCTTTACGTGTTACAAGTTGTAAGAAACCGTCAGTGCTGTTTAATGATAACGCACGACCGTTTGCAGCGAATGGGAACTTAGATACAGCTACTGTCATTCCTGCTTCTTCAGCTTGTTTCTTAGTGTAACCAACAGATGCTAATTCTGGATCAGTGAAGCATACTGCAGGAATTCCGATGTAATCGATTGCTGATGCATGGCCACTAATTACTTCAACAGCTACTTTACCTTCGTAAGAAGCTTTGTGAGCTAATGGTGGTCCAGGAACGATATCACCGATTGCATAGATGTTTGAAATATTTGTACGGCATTGCTCATCAATTTCGATGATGCCACGGTCAGTCATTTTAATTCCAACTTGCTCAAGACCGATTTCTTGAGTGTTTGGACGACGACCTACAGTTACTAATACGTAATCTGCTTCTACAGTTTGGATTTCACCTTTAACTTCAAAGCTAACTTTTACGCCAGTTTCTGTTTCTTCAACGCCTTTAGCCATAGCTTTTGTATGGATATTTACGTTACCTTTTTTCTGTAGAGCACGTTTAACAACAGAGCTCATAGCTTTTTCGAAACCAGCTAAGATTTCGTCGCCAGCTTCTACTACAGTAACTTCTGTACCGAAGTTAGCATATGCAGTACCTAATTCCATACCGATGTAACCGCCGCCGATTACAACAAGTTTTTTAGGAATTTCAGGTAAGCTTAAAGCGCCTGTAGAGTTGATAACACGTTTAGAGTATTTGAATCCAGGAATTTCGATTGGTGTAGAACCAGTTGCAAGAACAGCATTTTTAAACGTATAAGTTTGTGCTGCATCTTCAGTCATTAYGCGTAATGTGTTAGCATCTACGAAGTAAGCTTCACCGCGAATGATTTCAACTTTGTTACCTTTAAGAAGGCCTTCAACACCGCCAGTTAATTTCTTAACTACGCCGTTTTTCCATTCTTGAACTTTTGTAAAGTCAACTTTTACGTTCTCTGCAGTGATACCCATGTCATCAGAATGCATAGCATTCTCATAACGATGACCTGCATTGATTAACGCTTTTGAAGGAATACATCCAACGTTTAAGCATACGCCACCCAGGTTAGCTTTTTCAATGATTGCTACCTTTTGACCTAATTGTGCTGCACGAATTGCCGCAACGTATCCACCAGGACCTGCACCAACAACGACTGTATCTAATTCAATTGGGAAATCTCCTACTACCATTGTTATTACGCCTCCATTACTAATAATTGTGGGTCATTCAATAGACGTTTAATTTGGTTTAATGCTTTTTGAGCAGTTGCGCCGTCAATTAAACGATGGTCAAAGCTTAGAGATAATGCTAATACTGGAGCTGCAACGATTTCACCGTTTTTCACAACTGGTTTCTCAGCGATACGGCCGATACCAAGGATTGCTACTTCTGGGTGATTGATAACTGGAGTGAACCATTGTCCACCTGCAGAACCAATGTTTGTAATTGTGCAAGAAGCACCTTTCATTTCAGTTGGAGCTAAACGACCGTCACGTGCTTTACCAGCAAGTTCATTGATCTCGTTAGAAATAGTAAAGATAGATTTACGATCTGTATCTTTAACAACTGGTACTAATAAACCTTTGTCTGTATCAGCTGCGATACCGATGTTGAAGTAATGTTTATGAACGATTTCTTGAGAAGCATCGTCTAAAGCAGTATTCAACATTGGGAATTCACGTAATGCAGATGTTAAAGCTTTTACAACGTATGGAAGGTAAGTTAATTTAATACCTTTGTCAGCTGCAACAGCTTTGAACTTCTTACGGTGAGCAACAAGTTCTGTTACATCTACTTCGTCCATTAATGTTACGTGAGGAGCTGTATGCTTAGAGTTAACCATTGCTTTCGCAATCGCTTTACGGATACCACTCATTTTCTCACGAGTTTCTGGATATTCACCAGCTGGGATTGGTTGTGCTTTTGGTGCTTCTTCTTTCGCTGCTGCTGGAGTAGCTTCTACTGCTGCTGGAGCCTCAGTTGCTGCTACAGTTTGTCCACCATTTGCAAATGCATCGATGTCAGTTTTCACAACACGGCCGTTCTTACCAGAACCAGCTACTTTATGAATATCTACACCTTTTTCACGAGCATATTTACGAACAGATGGCATAGCGATTACACGCTCATTTACTACTTCTGCAGTTGCTGCTGGAGTAGCTTCCGCTGCTGGAGCTTCTACTGCTGCTTCTTCAGCTTTTGGAGCTTCATCATGATCGTCACCTTTAAATTTAAGGTTTTCGTATCCAGGAGCATCAAATTTAATTAATGTATCTCCTACAATTGCAACTGTTCCTTCTTCTACAAGTACTTCAAGTACTTTACCTTTAACAGGAGAAGGGATTTCTACTACTGCTTTATCATTTTGCACTTCAAGAAGTACATCGTCTTCATTTACTTCATCGCCTGGTTTAATAAACCATTTTACGATTTCACCTTCGTGGATACCTTCACCGATATCTGGTAGTTTAAATTCAAATGCCACGGAATTCAGCCCCCTGATTCATTTCATTATTATGGAATATGTACAAAAGAAACCAGCATGTGCTGATTTCTTTTGCACATGAAAAACTAAAAATTAGAAGTTCATTACTTTGTTAACAGCTTCAACAATATCTTTATGGTTTGGTAACCATACGCTCTCAGCTTGAGAGAATGGGAATACTGTATCAGCAGCTGCAACACGAACAACTGGTGCTTCTAAGTTTAAGATTGCACGGTCGTTAATTTCCGCTACAACGTTAGCTGCAATACCAGCTTGCTTTTGAGCTTCTTGAACTACAACTACGCGACCTGTTTTTTCAACAGAAGCAATGATTGTTTCGATATCTAATGGTTGAACTGTACGTAAGTCAACAACCTCTAAAGAGATACCTTCTTTTTCAAGTTCTTCAGCAGCTTTTAGTGCAGCATGAACCATAGCACCATAAGCGATAACAGATACATCTGTACCTTCACGTTTGATATCAGCTTTACCTAAATCAATTGTGTAATCGCCTTCTGGTACATCTTGACGGAATGAACGGTACAATTTCATATGCTCTAAGTAGATAACTGGATCGTTGTCACGAATCGCAGAGATTAAAAGACCTTTTGCATCGTATGGAGTAGATGGAATAACAACTTTTAGACCAGGTTGTTGAGCCACTAATCCTTCTAAGCTATCAGCATGTAGTTCTGGAGTATGAACGCCACCACCGAATGGAGAACGAATTGTTACTGGAGCAGTCCAACGTCCACCAGAACGGTAACGCATACGAGCTAATTGACCAGAAACTGAATCCATTACTTCATAAATGAAACCGAAGAATTGGATTTCTGGAACTGGACGGAAGCCTTCAAGTGCAAGTCCAACTGCAAGTCCACCAATACCAGACTCTGCAAGTGGAGTATCCATTACACGATCTTCACCGAATTCAGCTTGTAAACCTTCAGTAGCACGGAATACTCCGCCGTTTACACCAACGTCTTCACCAAACACAAGTACGTTAGGATCATTTTTCATTTCAACGCGTAAAGCATCAGTGATTGCTTGAATCATTGTCATTTGAGCCATGGCTTACTTCGACTCCTTTTCTTTGTAAATTTCATATTGTTCAGCTAAGTTGTAAGGCATTTTTTCGTACATGATTTCCATTAAATCAGTAACTTTTTGTTTTGGAGCTTGGTCAGCCTTAGCAATTGCTTGTTTGATATCTTCTTTTGCTTCTTCGATTACTTTCTCTTCAACTTCTTGAGACCATAGGCCTTTGTTTTCTAAGAATGCACGGAAGCGTACGATTGGATCTTTTTGTTCCCATTCGTTTTCGATATCTTTTGTACGGTAACGAGTTGGGTCATCACCAGCCATTGTATGTGGACCATAACGGAATGTTAAAGTCTCAATTAAAGTAGGGCCTTCACCGTTTACTGCGCGCTCACGAGCGAATGCAGTTGCTGCGTATACAGCTAATGGATCCATACCGTCTACTTGAATTCCGTAAATACCTGCTGCTACTGCTTTTTGTGCTACAGTTTTAGCTGCAGATTGCTTTTCTACTGGAGTAGAGATTGCATAACGGTTATTTTGTACAACGAAGATTGCTGGAGCTTTGAATGCACCCGCAAAGTTCATACCTTCGTAGAAGTCACCTTGTGAAGCACCACCGTCACCAGTGTAAGTAATTGCAACAGATTTTTTACCACGTAGTTTCATACCTAACGCAACACCAGCAGTTTGGATGATTTGCGCACCGATAATGATTTGTGGAGCAAGTGCATTTACATTCTCAGGCATTTGGTTACCCATGAAATGTCCACGAGAGAATAAGAATGCTTGATATAATGGTAGACCGTGCCACACTAATTGTGGAACATCACGATATCCTGGTAAGATGAAATCTTCTGCTTCAAGTGCGAAATGACTTGCTAATTGAGAAGCCTCTTGTCCAGCAGTTGGTGCGTAGAAACCTAAACGTCCTTGACGGTTTAAAGAAATAGAACGTTGATCTAGTACGCGAGTATACACCATACGGCGCATTAACTCTTTTAATTGATCATCTGATAATTCAGGCATAGCTGCTTCATTCACAACTTCGCCTTTTTCATTTAAAATTTGTAATGTTTCAAATTGAGCTGCGATAGCTTTCATTTGCTCATCAACATTAAATAGGGTGTTTTTTGTTTTAGTACCCATTCCGTTCACCTCTTCCTCTCTTGAACCATATTCTGAAACGCTTTCACTATCTATTAGCTAGACTGAAAGCGCAACAATGTAAACCAACAAGTTTGTCTGTCGGTTGAGAATAATTTTGTGTACCTAACAATCTGTACTAATGTTTTTTCAAAAACATATTAATACAATCTTGATCACGTTTTTTAGTTTACAACTATTCTAATTACGATGTCAATTACTTTGAATACGTTTTTTTATAAATAATATGCAGGTTTCCTCTACACAAACATGTTTTTATTTTTCACATCTGTATTAGTAAGCAATAACCTACTGTTATATTATTCCCTTTTTAACTTGTTTTTTCTCTTAGAATAATATGTAAACGATTTAATTCTCTTTAGTTTTTCTCTCTTCTCAATAAAATTATACAAACACTTCTTCCTTTTATAGGTAAATACCTATACATTTCTAATCATTCCTCCATACATTATAGTAACCGCAGTATTAGCGGGAAATGATAAAGGAGGTCATCTCATGTACGGATACTCATATTGCTATCCAACAACTTGTTCATATCCTTCCTACGGTTATGGCGGTTCTTGTGGCGAATCTGGACGCGGCTTCGCCTTAATCGTTGTGTTGTTTATCCTTTTAATTATCGTTGGTGCTGCTTGCATTCGCTAATTAATGTAAAATGAAACAACTATGGAAAGAAACAGACGGCTTTGCCGTCTTTTCTTTTATTACATAACTTATCTATAGAAGATTTGTTTCCAAGTAGTTCTTCCTTACTTGCCGATGACTTTTTTTATCTCCTTTGGTAGACTAAAGAAGAAAGGAGAGATTACATATGCTTACAATGAATGAGGTAATTCGTGAAGGAAATCCTATTTTGCGCGAAGTCGCAGAAGAGGTCTCCTTACCTGCTAGCGAGGAAGATACAAATACTCTTAAAGAAATGATTGAATTTGTAATAAATAGCCAGGACCCTGAAATGGCTGAAAAATATAATTTACGCCCCGGAATCGGATTAGCGGCTCCGCAAATCGGTATTTCAAAGAAAATGATTGCGGTTCATGTAACTGATACGAACGATACGTTATATAGCTACGCATTATTCAATCCAAAAATCATTAGTCATTCTGTTGAACGTACATATTTACAAAATGGTGAAGGCTGTCTATCTGTAGACCGTGAAGTACCTGGTTATGTCCCTCGTTACACAAGAATTACAGTAAAGGCAACAACGATTAACGGTGAAGACGTAAAACTGCGATTAAAAGGTTTACCAGCAATTGTATTCCAACATGAAATCGACCATCTAAACGGTGTTATGTTCTATGACCATATTAATAAAGACAATCCATTTGTGGCTCCCGATGATTCAAAACCTCTCGAGCGATAATAGTAAAAAGGCGGAAGTTAACCTTCCGCCTTTTTATTATATGAAATGGGTTCCACACTTACTTATAACAAGCCAGCCCACTTTAATCCGTGATAAATACCGTCTTCATTAACATCTTTTGTCACATAATTAGCAAGTTTTTTCAAATCCTCATGACCATTCCCCATCACAATGCCCGTTCCTACTGCTTCAATCATTTCTAAATCATTTAATCCGTCCCCAAATGCATATACTTGTTCACGATTAAATCCTATTTTCTCAATAAACTTCTCAATCCCTTTTGCCTTAGAACCACCATTAGGAATAATATCCATTGAATATGCATGCCAGCGTATAAAATGAAAATCTGGATAATGATGAATAAACTTTTCTTCTTCGTTTACTTCACAAAAAAGAAGCGTTTGATAAATATCGCGTTTCTCATAAAAATCAGGTTCATATGCCGGATGCTCGAATTGTAAGCTTCCAAAACCTTCTTTTACATAATCATGATATTCCACTGACGCTCTCATTTCTTGATGGTCAAGATATACAAGTGGATATCCTTCTTGTTTTGCAAACTGAGTAAACTTATGTAGAGCATCAGGATGTAATGGATTATTAAATAATACCTCATCCTCAAATACAACATACTGTCCGTTAAAACTAACATAATTATGTATATTGAGTTCCTCACGAATATCTTCAAACATAAATGGCGCACGCCCTGTCGCAATCGCTACATGCACACCTTTTTCTTGTAAATCTCTTACTGCATCTCTTGTAGATTGCGGAATTTTTTTATCATGATCTAATAATGTTCCATCAATATCAAAAAAGACAATTTTATCATTCATTTGTCAAAACCCTTTCTGGCACTCTATATTCCTATTTTGATTATCACTTTTCAAATTTCAAAAAAAAGTATAACATATTAAACATCTGTGAAGAAAGCGTTCACTTTCTGACCTTATTTATGAAATGTGCATATACTATTAGTAAAAAAATGTGGATACTTGTTCGGATGAATTTTCTTTTCTATTCTTCCTCATACTATATCTATAACTAACGGCTACTAATCGTTACTACAGGATAACTTACACTATACTAAAAAGAACAAGATTCACTATTCACTTCTAATCTTCTTTCTTGTATAGGAGACGGAGTTATCATTAGTAATATGCATGTTTAAAATAAGGAAAGGAAGGAGTAATCATGCTGAAGAAGCTGAAGAAAAAGCTCAAGCGTTATTTAAACGATTTAGTCCGTAAGAAGACAATCGCTTAAATTGTGCCCATTTCGGGCTTTTTCTTCATTCTCATTCGAAAAAACATGAAAATCGTGACTGTTTGCTTTATAATAAGTAACAGATAATGCAAAACATAGACAAGGAGAGGTTTTCCCAATGATTTTTAAAGTATTTTATCAAGAAAAATTAACTGAGGTCCCAGTACGTGAAAATACAAAAGTTTTATATTTAGAGGCTACGTCTCAAAAGGATGTTCGTAAAAAATTACAAAAGTTCGCATATAATATCGAGTTCGTTCAGTCTGTTACTGGTGCTCATCTTGAATATGAAAAACAAAACGCTGATTTAATATTAGCGGAGATCGTATAGTCATATGAAATTCCTAAAAAATGATCAAGCTGCCGTTTTTGCCCTCGGTGGTCTTGGTGAAATCGGTAAAAATACATATGCTGTTCAATTTCAAGATGAAATTATTATAATTGACGCTGGAATTAAATTTCCAGAAGACGAACTCCTCGGGATCGATTATGTAATACCAGATTACACTTATTTTGTGCGAAACGAAGATAAAATTAAAGGATTATTCATTACACATGGTCACGAAGATCATATCGGTGGAATTCCTTATCTATTACGTCAAGTAAACATTCCAATTTACGGTGGAAAATTAGCACTTGCCCTAATAAAAAACAAATTAGAAGAGCACGGATTACTTCGTAAAGCAAAACTTTATGAAATTCAAGAAGATGATGTTATTAAATTTAAAAAGACATCTGTTTCCTTCTTCCGTACAACTCACAGTATTCCGGATTCATACGGAGTTGTTGTGAAAACACCTCAAGGACAAGTCGTTCATACAGGTGACTTTAAATTTGATTTCACACCAGTCGGCGAGCCAGCAGATTTAACAAAAATGGCCGAAATCGGAAAAGACGGTGTACTTTGTCTCTTATCTGATAGTACAAACAGTGAAGTGCCAAACTTTACGATGTCTGAGCGCCGCGTTGGTGATAGTATTCAAGATATATTCCGCAAAGTAGACGGTCGTATTATATTCGCAACCTTTGCATCGAATATCCATCGCTTACAACAAGTTGTTGAGGCTGCTGTTGAAAACAATCGTAAAGTAGCTGTATTCGGTCGAAGTATGGAAGCAGCTATTGAAATCGGACAAAACCTTGGTTATATCCGGTGTCCAAAGGATACATTCATAGACACATCTCAGCTAAACCGCCTACCAGCTAATAAAGTTGTTATGTTATGTACAGGTAGTCAAGGGGAGCCGATGGCAGCACTTTCACGTATTGCCAATGGTACACATCGTCAAATTCAAATTATCCCTGGCGATACAGTTGTTTTCTCTTCTTCACCAATCCCAGGCAATACAATTAGTGTAAGTCGTACAATTAACATGTTGTACCGCGCTGGCGCTGATGTAATCCATGGTAAACTCTCAAATATTCATACGAGTGGACACGGTGGACAAGAAGAACAAAAGTTAATGCTACGTCTTATTAAGCCGAAATATTTCATGCCAATTCATGGTGAATATCGTATGCAACGTATGCATATGAAATTAGCGAATGATTGTGGTATTCCAGAAGAAAATTGTTTCATTATGGATAACGGGGATGTTCTCGCTTTACGTTCTGATGAAGCAAGCGTAGCTGGGAAAATCCCATCTGGCTCTGTCTATATCGATGGAAATGGTATTGGAGATATCGGTAATATCGTATTACGTGATCGTCGCATTCTTTCTGAAGAAGGACTCGTTATTGTAGTTGTAAGCATTGATATGAAAGAATTTAAAGTTGCAGCAGGACCTGATATCATCTCGCGTGGTTTCGTTTATATGCGTGAAAGCAGCGATTTAATCAACGATGCTCAAACATTAATTACAACACATTTAGAAAAAGTAATGGAGCGAAAAACAACACAATGGTCTGAAATTAAAAATGAGATTACAGACACATTAGCACCATTCCTATACGAAAAAACGAAACGTCGTCCAATGATTTTACCAATCATTATGGAAATATAAGAAAAAGGACAATGCCTCCTCGGCATTGTCCTTTTCTCTTATCTTAAAAAATGCTTAAAACGATCTACTTCATCGTCATGACCAATTACAATTAATATATCTCCCGCCTGAACGTTTTCTGTAGCTCGAGGAGATACGATAACTTCTTTTCCACGTTTAATTGCTACAATGTTCAAACCAAACTTCGCACGAATATCTAATTCAATTAAAGAGTGCCCATCAATTTTTTTATTTGCGATAATCTCTACAATACTATGCTCATCTGAAAGCTCTAGGTAATCTAACACATTACTTGATGCGATATTATTAGCAATCCTTTTTCCCATATCTCGTTCTGGATGCACAATATGATCTGCCCCTATTTTACTTAACACTTTTTCATGATAGTCATTTTGAGCTTTTACAGTAATATTTTTCACACCTAATTCTTTCAAAATTAACGTTGTTAAAATACTTGAATTCAAATTATCTCCAATAGCAACGACTACATGATCAAAATTACGAATACCAAGACTTTTTAATACCATCTCATCTGTTGAATCTGCAATTACAGCATGCGAAGCTATATTTGCAAACTCATTAATTTTATCCTCATCTGAGTCAATTGCCATTACTTCCATACCTAATTGAGCTAATTCACGGCAAATACTTCCACCAAAACGGCCAAGCCCAATAACAGCAAATTCTTTCTCTTTTTCGCCCACAGGAATTCCTCCAATAACATCAAGTACTATGTACTTTTATTGTAACATACTTTAAATTCGCTACAAAAACCTGTATATACTTCTTATTCTTATTTTTGTTTTTGCATATAAAAATACTGTTGTAAATAAAACGCGATACCGAAAATTAACATACCAAATACAAATATATTTCCAAATGAACTAAATGTTTCAAAAACGAACAATAGCGTTTCTTGTCCGAAAAAAGCAAATAAAAGTTGTGTAAATGCGAATAACAGTGCCAATATGTAATGATGTTGATGGAATAAATAATGTGTTGCGCCTAAAAAAGCTACAAGCGAAACAATGAAGATCCACCAAGTTTCTAAAAACAATTGCCAATTAGTAAATTGATATCCATTTACTAATATCGCAATAATTCCTATAACTGCCATCGTCGGCACACTCCATAATAATGCACGCCCTCTAAAGAAGCGCGCACCTTTTGCATCTCCTTTTTCATTTGCGATGTATGTTAGCACGACAGTACTTATATACAAAACAGAGAGGATTGTTAAAACAATGATAAGCCAAAAATGTAATTGATAATATTCATGCTCTATATTCGTCACAATTGCAGCTAACATACATGGAATAAACATCCCTGTCCAACCATCTATTTTTCTTTCGTTCCAAAACACCGTATTACCAATCCGAATTCCTAATAACATAAAAATAATGATACCTAGTACAAATAACGTAGTCTTATTCCCCACTAAACTCGTTGAGAAAGCAATTAATCCAATAAATAAAAAAAGAACAAATCCATTCATAATTTCTAGTACAGGTGACAAATATCTTTTCACCCATTTGTATGTTTCTTCATATTCACTATTATTTGCTAAACGATAGGCGTAAAAACTTATCCCAAAATAAACCGCCGCAATAATAACATATGCATATAAGACGAAACATAAAATCGCACTGCTAATTTGCACGTAATTCCCCACCCTTTTTTCTATGTATCACATTGATTTTACACACTTTTCATACTAAAAGTAAACCTGTATAAGTTAGTTAAATAATTATCTTACCTATTAGTACTAATTAATAATGAGCAGTGGCTAAAAACCCCTGCTCATTATTAAGACGTCAAATTTAACTCTACTCATTTGTATGAAGATGTCTAACACTAACAAATACAAAAGATGTTTTCGTCTCGGAACTAAAAAATCCCCACTCTAAACTGTTGCACAATTAGCGAG
>NZ_JBFUIN010000069.1:0-13622 GCF_056401855.1 Bacillus sp. P4_D3 | reverse complement strand
GTTTGCAATATATGATTCTTATACCAATTTTTATTTACTTGTGGTTAGGAATAATGCAATTTTCCGCAGTTAGTTTAACTTGGATAGATAATTGGAAAGATTACCTTATATTCACTCCTAGTACGATAACTGATGAGCAAGATATATATACGATTGATAAGTTTTTATACAAATTTCGAATGTTACCTATTCCAAGTACAGTATTAATACTATCTTGCTTATATTTATTAATACTTATCGTGATTGATAGTATACGCTTACTAAAAAAGTTCCTTGTAAGAACTAGCCATTAGAAAAGGAGAATTGTTTGAAGGTATCATAATTATTTGTCACTACTCATTTCCATACAGGTAGAAATAGCCTTACGCGTAGTAAGGTTATTTTTGGAGGAAATATGTATTGACACTTCTATAGTTTCTTCTTTTCATAATATGTAACCGTTAAGTAATAATTTAGGTATAGTATCTAAATTAACTTCAAATCCTGTCGAATATTGATAGATTATCATAGTATAATCATGAAGGAATTCTAACGAAAGATATGGAAGCTTTAATAAATGCATCTCCATATGTCGTATCTACCATTTCCTCTTTCATTTAAGCAATGATACAGTAGAGGTAGTAATTAGAGTAAAGGGGTAAAGTGTAGAATGGATTTTCAAACGATCAAAGAATATTTTTCACCAGAAAATATGGATCATATTGTTGAAAGTTATCGTGCGTTCGGACCGCTTCTCGGTATTGGCTTACCGATGATAGAGGCGCTTATTCCGGCATTGCCACTCATTGTTTTTGTGTTGGCGAATGCTGTTGCATTTGGCTTTTGGTTCGGTTTTCTTTATTCATGGCTTGGGTCAGTAATTGGTGCAATGCTTGTATTTTTCATTATTCGCAGCTTTGGACGAAGTCGTTTCTTTTCTTTTGTAAATAAGCATGAGAGAGTACGAAAAGCGATGGGATGGATTGAAAGAAAAGGATTCGCGCCAATCTTTGTTATATTTTGTTTTCCGTTTACACCATCTGCGCTTATAAACGTTGTAGCTGGTTTGTCTCGCGTTAGCGTAAAACAGTTTGGACTAGCATTAGCATTCGGAAAGCTTGTGATGATCTTTATTTTAACTTATATCGGTCATGATTTAGTGTCATTTATTCATAAGCCGGTGAAATCGGTTATTGTTGGCGTTGTTATTTTTATTTTATGGTATGTCGGTAAAAAAATTGAAGTAAAGTTAGAACTACATTAGGAAAAGTCTTCTTTGTAAAGAAAAGCTTCATTATTAAAGGGCGAGGGGAGAAGCGAATGAAGAAAACTTTGAAAAAAGAAGGGCTAGAGTGGATAAGAACAATTTTAATTGGTGTACTATTAGCTGTATTTTTTCGAACGTTTTTCTTTTCAACGTACGTTGTAGAGGGGAAGTCAATGATGCCGACATTGCAAGATGGAAATATGCTCGTTGTGAATAAGGTGAGTTATCAAGTAGGGGACTTGAATCGATTTGATGTTGTCGTTTTTCATGCGAATAAAAAAGAGGACTATGTAAAGCGAATTGTTGGTTTACCTGGGGATCATATCGAATATAAGCAGGATAAACTATATATAAACGGACAATTCGTGGAGGAACCTTATTTAGAGACGTATAAGAAAGAGACAAATGGACGGCAATTAACAGGTGATTTTAAACTAGAAGAGTTAACGAAAGAAAAGTTTGTACCACCTGGTTCTATTTTTGTAGTGGGTGACAACCGCCTTGGTAGCTGGGATAGTAGGCACTTCGGTTTTGTAAAAGCTGATACAGTTGTCGGTAAAGTTGATTTGCGATATTGGCCGATTCGAGAGGTGCAAACGAATTTTTCAAAAGGCTGATATAATAAAATGAAGTATAAGGAAAAGACAAACAGCTCAGTTTGTCTTTTTTCGTGTCCTATAATACAATTATGGTAGCAAACTAACGTTCGTTATGTAAGTGAAAGGTGGGGTTACATGTCACTTCGATTGGTGATTGGTAGAGCTGGAAGTGGAAAAAGTACACTTTGTTTACACGAAGTGCAAGAAGAGTTAAAGCAACGCCCAAGAGGGAAAACAATATTATATCTTGTGCCAGAACAGATGACATTCCAAACGCAGCAGGCGTTAATTGGGAGCGAAGATGTAAGAGGTTCTATTCGGGCACAAGTTTTTAGTTTTTCGCGATTAGCGTGGAAGGTGCTGCAAGAAGTTGGCGGAGCGAGTCGTCTTCATATTGATGAAGCTGGTGTACATATGTTGCTTCGTAAAATTGTAGAATCTCGTAAAGATGGACTATCTGTGTTTCAAAAAGCAGCGGAGCAAAACGGTTTCTTTGAACATCTTGGTAGTATGATTGCGGAGTTTAAACGTTACAATGTGACGCCGTCTAATGTATATGAAATGTGGCAACAATTAGACACGCATAGCAGTAGTGCAGAGCAAAAGCTACTAGCGAATAAAGTGTATGATTTACAGTTATTATATGATGATTTTGAACGTGCTTTAATTGGAAAATATTTAGATTCAGAAGACTACTTACAATTATTAATTGAGAAGCTTTCGGACTCTGAGTATGTAAAAGGCGCGGAAATTTATATAGATGGATTCCATTCATTTTCTCCTCAAGAGTTAGAAATCGTTAGAGGGCTAATGAGATTAGGAACTAGAGTAACAATAACATTAACGATAGATGAAAAAACGTTAGCGCAGCCAGTGAATGAACTAGATTTATTTTATGAAACGACGTTAACGTATGAAAGAATAAAACAAGTAGCGCGTGAAGAGAAAATAGAGGTTGAAAAAACAATTCCACTTATGGAACAGCCGCGTTTTCATTCGCAAGCATTAGCACATTTAGAAATGCATTACGAAGCGCGTCCAAATGAAAAGTTTCACGGTGAAGCGAGTGTGACAATTAGTACAGCAGCTAATTTACGAGCTGAAGTAGAAGGTGTTGCTCGTGAAATTCGAAGACTTGTGGCGACTGAAGACTATCGTTACCGAGATATCGCAGTCCTTCTTCGTAACGGAGAAAGTTATTACGATGTAATGCGAACGTTATTTACGGATTATAATATCCCRCATTTCATCGATGAAAAACGCCCGATGTCACATCATCCGCTAGTAGAATGTATTCGTTCGGCTTTAGAGATTATTAGCGGAAATTGGCGTTATGATGCAGTGTTTCGCTGTGTGAAAACAGAACTTTTATATCCACTAGACGTAAGAAAAGAAGCGATGCGCGAAGAGATGGATGAGTTCGAAAACTACTGTTTAGCGTACGGTGTACAAGGGAAGAGATGGACTTCTGAAGATCCGTGGATGTATCGTCGTTATCGTTCTCTTGATGATGCGAGCGAAATGATAACAGACAGTGAGCGTGAAATGGAAGAGAAAATAAATCGACTTCGCGACGTTGTAAGAACGCCAGTTATTCGTATGCAGAAAAGACTGAAGCGTGCTGGAACAGTTATGCAAATGTGCGAAGCGGTATATTTATTTTTAGAGGAGCTTGACGTTCCGAAAAAACTAGAGGCATTACGTATTCGTGCAGAAGAAAGCGGAGATTTCTTATTTGCGACAGACCATGAGCAAGTATGGGAAGAAGTGATGAGTCTTCTTGATACGTTCGTTGAGATGCTTGGCGAAGAGAAGATGTCCCTGTCTATGTTTACTGATGTAATGACGACAGGTCTTGAGACACTTCAATTTGCGAACATTCCGCCGTCACTAGATCAAGTGTTAGTTGCTAATATTGATCATTCTAGATTATCAGATATTAAAGCGACGTTCATTATTGGCGTAAATGAAGGCGTGATTCCAGCAGCACCTATGGATGAAGGTATGCTTTCTGATGAGGAAAGAAATGTTCTCACCGCTGCAGGTATCGAATTAGCACCAACGACGAGACAAACTTTATTAGAAGAACAGTTCGTTATGTATCAAATGGTGACGAGAGCATCTGAGAAGTTATACATTTCCTGTCCGCTTGCGGATGAAGAAGGAAAGACGTTACTGGCTTCTAGTTTTATTAAGAAAATAAAAAGAATGTTCCCTGATGTGAAAGAATCGTTTATTACGAATGATGTAAATGACTTATCGCGTTCGGAACAAATCTCATATGTAGCAACGCCAGAAGTAACTTTGTCTTACGTCATGCAGCAACTGCAGACGTGGAAGCGTTACGGATTTGAAGGCAATTTAGACTTTTGGTGGGACGTATATAACTTCTACGTTACTTCAGATGAATGGAAGCAAAAAAGTAGCCGCGTGTTATCGAGTTTATTCTACCGAAATCGTGCACAGAAACTAAGTACAGATGTAAGTAGGGATTTATATGGAGATACAATTAAGGGAAGCGTTTCTCGTATGGAACTATTTAATCGCTGTGCGTACGCTCATTTCGCTCAGCACGGTTTATCGCTAAGAGAGCGCGATATTTTCAAACTTGATGCGCCAGATATCGGTGAGTTATTCCACGCGGCGCTGAAGAGAATTGCAGACAAGCTATTACGTGAAAATCGTACTTGGGCGGATTTATCAATAAAAGAGTGTGAGCACCTTTCTGCTTTAGTAATAGAAGAAATTGCACCATTATTACAAAGACAAATTTTATTAAGTTCAAACCGTCATTTCTATTTAAAACAAAAACTACAACAAATCATTTTCCGTACATCACTTATTCTTCGTGAACATGCGAAGTCGAGTGGCTTTGTACCAGTTGATTTAGAAGTACCGTTCGGTATGGGTGGTACTGGATCGCTTCCGCCAATGGAATTTGTGTTGCCAAATGGCGTGAAGATGGAAGTAGTTGGCCGTATTGACCGTGTTGATAAGGCGGAAGATGAGAGTGGTACGTTCCTTCGTATTATTGACTATAAATCAAGTTCGAAAGCGTTAGATTTAACAGAAGTGTATTACGGACTCGCACTTCAAATGTTAACGTATTTAGATGTTGTTACTTCAAATGCACATACGTGGATGAAAAAGGGCAGTACTGCATCACCGGCGGGTGTATTGTATTTCCATATTCATAACCCGATTGTTGAGATGAAAGGCGATGCATCTGAAGAAGAAATTGAGAAAGAAATTTTAAAGAAATTTAAAATGAAAGGGCTCGTACTAGGAGATGCTGATGTTGTTCGTTTAATGGATAATAAACTTTCAACAGGAAGCTCTGATATTATTTCTGCTGGTTTGAAAAAAGATGGTAGTTTTAGTGCGCGTTCTAGCATTGCAAGTGAACAAGAGTTTAACGTACTTCAAAAATATGTACACCACTCGTTTGAAAATATCGGAAAAGACATTACAGAAGGTGTTATCGATATTGCTCCTTACAAAAAGGGGAATAAAGCGGCATGTACGTTCTGTAACTTCAAATCTGTTTGTCAATTTGATGAATCACTTGAAGATAATCAATTCCGTACGTTAAAAGATATGAAAGATAGCGAAGCAATGGAGAAAATTAGAGAGGAGGTTGGCGGAGAATGATAGAAAATTGGCCTCAGAAACCAGAAGGTAGTCAGTGGACAGATGACCAGTGGAAAGCGGTTGTAGCGAACGGACGTGATATTTTAGTCGCAGCGGCAGCTGGATCAGGGAAAACAGCGGTATTAGTTGAACGTATTATTAAAAAGATTATAAGTGAGGAAAATCCAGTCGATGTCGACCGCCTGCTCGTTGTAACATTTACGAATGCAGCGGCGCAAGAAATGAAAAATCGAATTGGAGAAGCGTTAGAAAAAGTATTAATTGATGGGCCAGGTTCACAGCATATAAGAAAGCAGCTTAGCTTATTAAATAAAGCTTCCATTTCTACCATTCATTCATTTTGTTTACAAGTTATTAGAGGATATTATTACATGCTTGATGTCGATCCTCGTTTTCGTATTGGGAACCAAACAGAAAATGAGTTATTAAAAGAAGAAGTGCTAGATGACATATTAGAAGAAGAATATGGAATCGAAGATAATAGTATTTTCTTTGAATTAGTTGATCGTTATACGAGTGACCGTAGTGACGATGACTTACAACGAATGATTTTAGCGCTTCATACAGAATCAAGAGCGCATCCAAATCCGGAGAAGTGGCTTGATAAATTAGTAGAAGCATACGACGTTGAAGGAAAGACGATTGAAGATTTAGTGTACGCTTCTTACTTATTAGAAGATGTGAAGTTTCAGCTTGAAACAGCGGAAGAGCATATTCGTAAAGCGACTGAACTCGCAATGCTTCCTGATGGTCCAGCGCCTCGCGTTGAAACGTTACAAGCGGATGTAGCTTTACTTGGAATGTTATCCTCAGCAGCTCGCGGGTCGTGGACAAGCGTTTATGAAGCGATGCAAAATGTATCGTGGCAAACGCTAAAGCGTATTAAGAAAAGTGATTACAACGAAGATGTTGTAAAACAAGTAGATTCTCTTCGTAATAAAGCGAAAGATGAAGTAAAGAAATTACAAGAAGAGCTATTTAGCCGCAGACCTGAAAGTTTCTTACGAGATTTTCAAGATATGCATCCTGTATTAGAAAAACTCGTGAAGCTTGTAAAAGTATTTACAGAGCGTTTCCAAGCGATTAAGCGAGATAAAGGAATGGTCGATTTCACAGATTTAGAGCATTTCTGTTTGCAAATATTAAGCGAGCAAAGTGAAGACGGTGAAATGAAGCCGTCAGCAGTAGCACTTCAATATCGTAATAAATTTGCTGAAGTACTAGTCGATGAATATCAAGATACGAACTTCGTACAGGAATCAATTATTAAATTCGTAACGAAAGATTCTGAGAGTGAAGGAAACTTATTCATGGTTGGTGACGTAAAACAGTCAATCTATCGTTTCCGACTAGCAGAGCCTGGTTTATTCCTAGGAAAATATAAACGTTTCACACAAGAAGGATTGGGCGGCGGAATGAAGATTGACTTAGCGAAAAACTTCCGTAGCCGTCATGAAGTGCTAGCTGGTACGAACTTTATCTTCAAACAAATTATGGGCGAAGAAGTCGGAGAAATCGATTATGATGCTGACGCTGAATTAAAGCTAGGTGCTAGCTATCCAGAAGGTGAAGATGTAGCGGCAGAACTACTATGCATTCAGCAAACTGAGGAAGAAGTGCAAGAAGGTGAAGAAGGTGCAGAAGTAGAAAAAGCGCAGCTTGAAGCTCGTCTTATGGCGCAGCGTATTAAAGCGATGGTTGATTCAGGCTATGAAGTGTATGATCGTAAAACTGATAGTATGCGCCCGGTACAATACCRTGATTTCGTTATTTTACTTCGCTCCATGCCGTGGGCGCCGCAAATTATGGAAGAGTTAAAATTACAAGGAATTCCAGTATATGCTGACCTTGCGACTGGTTACTTTGAAGCGACAGAAGTAAATATTATGATGAACGTATTCCGCGTTATTGATAATCCGATGCAAGATATTCCGCTTGCAGCTGTACTTCGTTCACCGATCGTTGGACTAAATGACGAAGAACTTGCGACGCTTCGTGCTCACGGAAAGAAAGGCTCGTTTTATGAAGTAATGAGCTCATTCTTAAAAGGAGCGCCGCTTGAAGAAGAACAAGAACTGCATGATAAATTAGAGTGGTTTTATAAATTACTGCAAGGATGGCGTGAATTTGCGCGTCAACAATCTCTTTCCGATTTAATTTGGAAAGTGTACGGTGAGACAGGCTATTACGACTTTGTCGGCGGTTTACCAGCCGGAAAGCAAAGACAGGCAAACTTACGCGTATTATATGACCGCGCAAGACAATATGAAGCAACATCGTTTAGAGGATTATTCCGATTCTTACGCTTTATTGAGCGGATTTTAGAACGCGGTGATGACATGGGAACGGCGAGAGCTCTTGGAGAACAAGAAGACGTCGTTCGCATTATGACGATTCATAAAAGTAAAGGGCTAGAGTTCCCAGTCGTATTTGTAGCTGGACTTGGTCGCCGTTTTAATACACAAGATTTAATGAAGCGTTTCTTACTTCATAAAGATTTCGGTTTCGGTTCACAATTTATCGATCCTCGTAAACGAATTAAATATACGACATTATCGCAACTAGCGATTAAGCGTAAAATGAAGATGGAATTAATTGCGGAAGAAATGCGCGTATTATACGTAGCGTTAACGCGTGCAAAAGAGAAGTTAATTTTAATTGGAACAGTTAAGGATGCCAATAAAGAAATGGAAAAATGGCTCGATGCAAGAGAGCATAGTGAATGGTTATTACCAGATCATATACGTGCCGGAGCGTCATGTTATTTAGATTGGATTGCACCTTCCTTATATAGACACCGTGATAGTGAAATGCTTCTTGAATTAGGACAAGGGAATATTCCAGGCGAAATTTATGAATATAGTGCTAGCTGGAAAGTAGAAGTTGTTGAAGGAAAAGATCTACTTGCACCAGAACCAGTTCAAGAAGAGAAACAAGAGTTATTAGAAGCGCTTCGCGATAAAAAAGCTGTTCCGTTAGAAAGTGAACGGAAAGAAGAAGTGTACGACAGATTAATGTGGAAATACGGGTATGAGGACGCAACATCTCACCGTGCGAAACAGTCTGTTACAGAAATAAAGAGAAATTATCAATCTGAAGAAGGTAGCGATAACGCCTTTATTAAGAAACTCCGTGCACCAATTAAAACACGTCCGCGCTTTATGGAGAAAAAAGGGCTAACATACGCAGAGCGAGGGACAGCAGTTCATGCCGTTATGCAGCATGTAGATTTGAAGAAACCAATTACGATTGAAGTTCTTCAAGAACAAATTGCAAGAATGGTAAATAAAGAACTATTAACATTTGAACAAGCTGAAGAAATAGCGATTGAAAAAGTAATTTCATTCTTTGACAGTGACTTAGGTAAAAGGGTATTAGCAGCAAAAAGTGTTGAACGTGAAGTGCCATTTACGATGATGCTTTCAGCAGAAGAAGCATATCAAGATTGGCAAGGGAAGAAAGGCGAATCAATACTTGTCCAAGGGGTTATCGACTGCATGATTGAAGAGGAAGACGGAATTACTTTAATCGACTTTAAGACAGATACGATTGAAGGGAAGTTCCCAGGCGGATTTGATCAAGCGAAACCAACTTTAGAAGACCGATACAAAGTGCAGCTTTCACTATATGCAAAAGCACTCGAGAAAAGCTTAAAACATCCTGTGAAAGAGAAATGTTTATACTTCTTTGATGGGRATCATGTTGTAAATATTGAGGAATAGAGCTTAGAAAGGGGTTATGGAGTATGGCGACGTTAAGAACTTGTGATCAAGGACACGAGTACTACAAAAGTAGCGATTGTCCAACTTGCCCAACCTGTGAGAAAGAGAGAAAGCCAAAAGAAGGCTTTCTTTCTCTTCTTTCAGCACCAGCAAGAAGGGCGTTAGAACATTATGGAATTCATACTTTAGAAGAACTTTCAAAGTATAGTGAAAAGGAAATTTTGAAACTGCACGGTATAGGGCCAGCATCTTTACCTAAATTGAGAATGGCTTT
This sequence comes from Bacillus sp. P4_D3, assembly GCF_056401855.1. NCBI lineage: Bacteria > Bacillati > Bacillota > Bacilli > Caryophanales > Bacillaceae > Bacillus > Bacillus sp. P4_D3. Next base: position 4,130 of record NZ_JBFUIN010000069.1, on the reverse strand, counting down.
AGAAGATAAGGGATTATCATTTAAATAAAGAAAAATTAATCATTAGTGGGGAGTAGTATCTTCACTAATGATTAGTTTTTATAATAGGTATTAATTAGCTGGATAAACGCGTATAACGAAATCCCATTTTGAAAATCGTAAATCGATGGACAAAACGCTTTAAAAGATGAATTTATGAAGTGTAGAGAACTTGATAAAGAAGATAAGTGAATTGATTATAATATTAAGGAAGGAAGTGCAACACGATGGATTTTGAAACAGTAATGCAAGAGCTTGAAACTCTCGGTAAGGAACGAACTAAAAAAATATACATATCTAATGGTGCAAAGGATCCACTTTTTGGCGTAGCTACAGGTGCTATGAAACCAATCGCAAAGAAAATAAAGATAAATCAAAGTTTAGCTGAAGAGCTGTATGCCACGGGTAACTACGATGCAATGTACTTTGCAGGCATTATTGCAGACCCAAAAACTATGAATGAATCGGATTTTGATCGTTGGATGGATGGGGCGTACTTTTATATGCTGTCCGATTATGTGGTGGCAGTAACTTTATCAGAATCAGATTTTGCACAAGACGTTGCTGATAAATGGATTGCAAGTGGTGACGAACTAAGAATGTCAGCGGGCTGGAGTTGCTACTGCTGGCTTTTAGGGAATCGAAAAGACAATGAATTTTCCGAAGGTAAGATTGCCAATATGCTAGAAGTTGTGAAAAATACAATTCACGATGCGCCAGAACGAACGAAATCCGCTATGAATAATTTTCTAAACACTGTGGGGATTTCATATGTGCCGCTACATGAAAAGGCAGTTGAAACCGCAAAGGAAGTAGGCATAGTAGAACTAAAACGGGACAACAAGAAAAGCAGTTTTCTAAATGCTTACGAAAGTATTCATAAAGAGCTTGATAGAGGAAGACTCGGGTTCAAACGTAAATATGTAAGATGTTAAAAACAGCTTATTATCAGGGTGTGGATTCAAGAAGGATTGAAACTCTTTTTATAGCAGGAACAGCCTTAGCTCTATATTGTATAGAGCTAAGGCTGTTTTTTACGCTGTTCCAATCTGGTCTTGGTCTGCAACGTCCGAATCAAATGTATTTGTTGCACTAACGCCGCTAAAAGTATTTACGACAAATCCGACATTGGAAGCCCCAGATCCGTTATAAGCTTTCGTATTTTCTTTCGGAGACACGTTATAAAAATCTCCTAAGTTGAAAGAGCCGTTACTGTTTTGAACGACAAGATTTCCTACAACCGAAGGCATACCATCCACCTACTTTACTAAGCTTTTTAATTACTATATGAATTATTTAGAGGAAGGTTCATCAGTAATAAATTGGCGGATTTGCATAATACGAGAGTTATTAAAAGCATAATCAATATTTCCAATTTGAAAGCAACCAGAATTTAAAAGTGTCCGCACTTCAACGTTGTTTACTTCAATAAAAGGACACTCATTTATAATATTTACTTTTACATCTGTGGTTCGCTTTGGAATAGTAATGTGTTCATCTGTGAAAATTTCAAAAGCATCTAAGCGACCTTCTCCTTTTAAATAACAAGGAATTTCCCGATGAACCAAAAGCGCCCTGCTTTTTAATTCCATTTGATTTGCATCACCAACTTGAAATACTGCAGCAATCCCCAAAGAAATAATAGAAACATTTTGGACAACTGAAACATGATGTAACATAATTTTGAGTCTCCTCAACCTGGAGTCGTAGGGACAGCTGTTACTAATGGTACAAATGGCCCCTCTGTAACGGATTCGAATGGCGTATCAAGAATAGAAGAAAGGATGAGAAGGTTAGCATCTCCAATTAAAAATAATGCGGAAGAAGAAACCCCGTTCATTTTAATCTGTCCTACTTTTAACTCACGGTTCACAACATTTAAATTCATACATACTTACTCCTTTCGGAAATTGCCCGGTATGTGTTGAATAAAGGAAAGGAAGGCTTTGTCAATATCTTGTTTCATCGCTTGAATAATGACGTCTCGTAAATAATCGGGATCTGTGGAAATACCCTCATACGATTGAACTTGTGACAAATAATACGGAAGTCTATGTTCCATCTGTTTTTTTATGTCATCCACCATCATTTGTCGATACATCTCATCAAGCGGCGTTCTCTCTTCTTGTTCAAAATGGAGAATTCGACTATATGCTTCTTCATCTAAATAGCGATGCATTTCTTGAAGGATACCTTGATAAAAGTCTGGATTTATTTCTGTTTCAGGATTTACTTTTAACGTTTCTGTATCTACTTGAAAATCTTCAATTTGTTGCTCTTTTGTTGAAAATGGATTCAAGCCAATATTTAAAGTGCCATTTAAATTTTCTACTTTTAATTGATCGAATTTATATTCCACTTTTCCTATAGAAGAGGAGGGGCGACTTTTTAACTCATTAAGCTCTTCTTGTAGTAGGCGAACTTGCTCTTCAAGATTTAGAATAGTTTGCTGCTGTATTTGGAGAGCTTGCTGAAGTTGGTGTAGGTAAGTGTATATATCTTGATTCATTTTGTGAAACCTCCTTTTCAATAGGGAGGGTATATTACTGCTATATATTTATGATAAGGATGGTCTAAGAAGAACTAGTTGAAGGTTTAATAGAAATAATTTGTCCTTTCGCACTTAAAGGGCGAAGAGGTTCTGTAAATCCGCCAGAATTTGAGAATTTAGAAAGAGCCTTAATACTACCTGCAGTTCCAATTTGAAAAACGGAAGAGGTCGTAATGCTATCGATTCTAATGCTGTTAATGATGATACTTTGGTTCACATAAAAATTCAATGCAATCGCCTCCCTTAGTTCGAACCGATTATTGCTTGATCAATTACATCTGAATCATTGACAGTCGTTGAGCTTTGATAATTGTAGACAGAGATGTTATCCCCAACATTAAATGAACCGGCTCCGGCAAAAGCGCGTGAATAACTAATAGGCCTAATCGCAAATACATCTCCAATATGAAAAATACCACTTGATCCAATATTAACGATACGAATATGTCCGACCATAGCTGGCATACAAAACACCTTTCATTTTTAAAATTTTCTTTTCTACTATTGTATGGGCGTTTTCAATAAAATGTGTCCTTTTTTGAAATAAAAGAAACACATACGTTATTGCGTATGTGTTTCGAACATTTGAGTGTGTGTGCAATCTGTATGTATAGGCCAAACAACATTTAAGAGCCTGTCCAGTTCTTGGCTACAATCTACTGTTTTTTGAGAAGTCATTCCGTAGCGTTCAGCAAAATAGATCATTTTTTCGCGTTTTTTTTCGATAGCTTGCTCAAACATTGAAATCGGCTCCATCTCTCAATAAATTTTATGTATATATGTAGTACATATTATACAAAAATTCCATAAAAAAGAAACACCTTCGCCAAAAAAAGTATAATTTCTACATTTTATGTCAAATGAAGGGTGAGGAACGAATGTAAGAAGGGAGGAATATTGTAAAAATTAGCGTGCGTGAGAAGGTTTTTTTCTTAAGGATGCGAATACAATTATAAGGTATGAGTTTTAGGATGGAGAGTGGGAATGTTGCGTTTTGTAACGGCGAAGAAAGAAGAAAAGGTATTTGTAGGTATTGTGGATGAAGAGGAAGAAAAGGTATTACATTTAAGAGAAGCGCAAAGACAAAAAGGGGAGAAGGTTACTATCCCAATTACCATGTTAGAGTGTATTGAAAGAGGAAGCGAATGTCTTGAGAAAGTGTGCGACATTGTAAATTGGGCGAAGGAAAATGCGGGATCGGCGTATTATCCGTTAGCAGAGGTGAAAATATTAGCACCGATTCCAAGGCCGAGAAAAAATATTCTTTGCGTTGGAAAGAACTATCGTGAGCATGCGATAGAAATGGGCGGAGTAGAGTCTATCCCTGAAAATATAATGATTTTTACAAAGGCGCCAACAACAGTGATCGGAATTGATGAGCAAATTAATGGTCACCCTCACGCAACGAATGAACTTGATTACGAAGGTGAACTAGCAATCGTTATCGGTAAGCGAGGGAAACAAATAAAAATAGAAAAAGCCCTTGATCATGTTTTTGGATATACAGTTATAAATGATGTAACTGCTCGGGATATTCAAAGAAAACATAAACAATTTTTCC